>JBFWME010000008.1:36828-56617 GCA_050251755.1 Lawsonibacter sp.
AGTCGGCTGGCACTGGCCATGGTTTCGGCCAACTGGTTTGGCCATCCCGGAGATGAAATGACCCTGATCGCTGTCACCGGAACCAACGGCAAAACCACCACCAGCAACCTGATCAAGGAAATACTGGAGGGGGTGCTTGGTGCTAAGGTAGGACTGGTAGGGACCAATCGAAACATGGTGTGCCAGACGGAGCTTCCCGCCCACCGCACTACTCCCGAAAGCTATGAGCTGCAAGAGCTGCTGCGCCGGATGGCGGATGAGGGCTGCACCCATGTCGTGATGGAGGCTTCCTCCCATGCGCTGGTCCAGCACCGGACGGCAGGACTTACCTTTGACGTGGCCGTCTTTACGAACCTGACTCAGGATCATTTGGATTACCACCGCACCATGGAGCAGTATCGGGACGCCAAAGGCCTGCTGTTTACTCAGTGCCGCCGTGCCGTGCTGAATCTGGACGACGAGGCGGGGCGCTGGTATCTGGAACGGATCGATTGTCCCGTCTTTACCTATTCGGAAAACCGAGCCGAGGCTGATTTGACTGCGCGAAATATCCGCCTGTTTCCCAGTCATGTGGAATTTGAGGCGGTGACGCTGGGTCATATTTCCCGGGTACACCTGCCTATTCCCGGCGGCTTTTCCATTTATAATGCCCTGGCCGCCCTGGCTGCAGGGCTATGTCTGGAGCTGACGCTGGATACCCTCACCACCGCTTTGCGCTGTGTCCACGGGGTAAAGGGCCGTGTGGAGGTGGTCCACGTGCCACGGGCCTACACGGTGATCATCGACTACGCCCACAGTCCAAACGCACTGGAAAACATCTTGATGACTGCACGGGATTTTACGGCGGGACGGCTGATCTGCCTATTCGGCTGCGGGGGGGACCGGGACAAAACCAAACGGCCCATCATGGGGGCCATTGCCCAGGAACTGGCCGACCTGGTGGTGGTTACCTCTGACAATCCCCGTACCGAGGAGCCGGAGGCCATCCTATCAGATATTTTGGAGGGGATGGAACCAAACCCAGACAGGATCCACGTGGAGCCGGACCGCCGAAAAGCTATTGGCTGGGCTCTAGCGCAGGGGCAGCCGGGTGACGTCATTGTTCTGGCAGGGAAGGGCCACGAAACCTATCAGGAGATCAACGGTGTCCAGTACCATATGGACGAGCGCGAGATCGTGTCGGACTGGTTTCAAACCGACAGCGGACGACAAGAAAGGACTGGAAATATCCCGGCCGGCGTAGTATAATGACCTATTCCAATTGCGTCACCCAAGAGAAAGAGAACCTGGAGGTTTCCGATATGACATATATCCTCAGTTTTATTGTGGCCTTCGGCGTGGCTGCCATTGCGGGGCAGCTTTTGATCCCGCTGCTGCGTCGACTGAAGGCGGGGCAGTCCATCCGGGAGGATGGACCCACCTGGCACATGTCAAAGCAGGGCACTCCCACTATGGGCGGCCTGATGTTTATTCTGGCGGTCGGCGTTGCCATTGTGGCCGCGGGCTGGGAGGATATACTCCTGGGAAATCGGAACCACCTATATGTCTTTTTGTTTGCGCTGGTGTTTGGAGCCATCGGCTTCATTGACGACTTTCAGAAGCTGCGCCACCATGCCAACGAGGGGTTGACCGCCCCCCAAAAATTCCTCCTTCAGCTGGCGGCCGCCATCGCCTTTACGGTTTTGCTTCGGGAAACCGGTTATTTAACCCCGGATTTATACATTCCGTTTTTAAATGTGGAGCTGCATCTGCCCTGGGTGGTATATATGGTGTTTGCCGCGTTCGTCATGGTGGGTACCGTCAACGCGGTAAACCTCACCGACGGAATTGACGGTTTGGCCACCGGCGTCACCATCCCCGTTGCCCTGTTTTATGTGGGGGTATCCGCCTGGTACGGGCGAAACGATCTGACCATCCTGTCCGCCGCCCTGGCCGGAGGCCTGTCCGCCTTCCTGATCTATAATTTCCACCCCGCCAAGGTCTTTATGGGGGATACCGGCTCTTTGTTTTTAGGTGGAATGGTGTGTGGCCTCGCTTTTGCCCTGAATCTTCCGCTGGTCATTCCCATTGTGGGCCTGGTCTATGTGGCCGAGGTGCTGTCTGACATCATTCAGGTAGTCTACTTCAAAAAAACCCACGGCAAGCGCTTTTTCCGCATGGCCCCCCTCCATCACCATTTGGAGTTGGGCGGCTGGAGCGAGACAAAGCTGTTTTGTGTCTTTTCCGGTGTCACAATGGTTTTGTGTGTTCTGGCCTTTTTGGGCGTGATGAACCGCTACCCGGTATAAGAAGCGCGGAGGCGTGCGGAGCAGGGGGACAGCGCCGGAGCGCAGGGCAGAGCCCAAGGCAGGCCGAAGGCTGAACTGGGTCTGCCCGGAGTCGGAGAAGCTGTACTCCGTTGTGCAGCCGCCGCAGCGTGACAACCAAGAAGCGCAGAGGCGTCGTGAGCAGCGAGCCTGGACCGAAGCAAGGAATACAAATCAAGAGCCGCGCAGCGGATCTGTTTGTGTCCCGAATCGGAGGGAAGGCGAGCGTCGCGAACAGGCGTAGCGTGACAACCCCAGAACCGCTTCAGCCGTCGTGAGCAGCGGCAAGAAATAAACTCTGAATCGAGCAGGGGGGAAGAACTTTGGCCCGAAAACCGAAACGAGATCTTACCATGGAAGAGCAGCTGGCCCGAGGCCCCATGGATCTGCCCTTCCTGATGCTGACGATGCTGCTGGTCGGTGTGGGCCTTATCATGGTGTTTTCTGCCTCCTATGCCTCTGCCTACTACGATTCCAGCGCCAGCGTGCAGAACAACCCGCTGTTCTACATTCGGAAGCAGGCCATATTTGCCATTGTTGGCACCGTGGTCATGTATCTGGTTTCCAAAATCAATTATCAGACCCTTCGCATTCTATCCATCCCTCTGTTAGCGGGCTCAATTGTGCTTCTGGTGCTGGTACTTACTCCCTTTGGGGTGGAGATTAACCAAGCTCAGCGCTGGCTGAAAATGCTGCTGGTGGCCGGTCCGACCTATCAGCCCTCTGAGATTGCCAAGGTGGCTGTCATCATCTTTTTTTCTGCCCGACTATCGAAGCGGGATACGGAGAAGAAAAAGAAGTATACCAACCGTACACTCACCGGACGGACGCTGAACCGGTTGGAGCGGGTTGGCTTTTTGGAGCTTGTGCCCTACGGGGTGGTGCTGGGCACCGTGCTGGTACTGGTGGTGCTGGAGCCACACATGTCGGGCACCATCCTGATCATGGTAGGGGCCGCTTCCGTCCTCTTTGCCGCCGGCATCAATATGGGGTGGTTCGTGGGGGCTGGCTCCATTGCGGTGGCCGGTTTGGCGTTTATCATTTCCAACACCGACTATATGACCTCTCGGGTCCAGCTGTGGCTGGATCCCTGGCTGGATCCCCAAGGCAAGGGCTATCAGACCATCCAGTCCCTGTATGCCATCGGGTCCGGCGGACTGCTGGGGCTGGGGCTGGGCAAAAGCCGCCAGAAGTTTCTCTATATTCCGGAACCGGAGAACGATTTTGTCTTTTCCATTGTGGTGGAGGAGCTTGGGTTTGTGGGTGCCGCCATTGTTCTGATCCTGTTTGCACTGCTCATCCTGCGGGGATACTGGCTGGCGCTTCACGCCCGGGATAAATTCGGTGCGCTGACCATCGTGGGCATAATCACACTGCTGGCTGTCCAAGTGTTTTTAAACATCGGAGTCATTACCAATCTGATTCCCAATACCGGCATCTCCCTGCCGTTCTTTAGCTATGGCGGAACTGCTCTGGTCATCCACATGGCCGAGATGGGAATCATACTAAGCATCTCACGTCAGATCCCGGCGCCGAAGAAGGACTGAGTCCGGGAAGAAAGAAGAATTGGATGAAGTGGAGTCATCCAAACAGATGATTGCATTTACCGAGGTGATACAATGAATATCCTCTTTACCTGTGGCGGCACCGCCGGGCATGTAAACCCGGCGGTGGCCCTGGCCCGCATTTTTCAGGAAAAGCATCGGGGCTGCCGGGTCCTGTTCGTAGGGGCAGACGGCGGAATGGAGAACAAGTTGGTGCCAAAGGAAGGCTATCCCATCCGTTCGGTCACCATCACCAATTTCCGCCGCTCGGTTGCTCCGGCAGACCTCGCTCATAATTTGGGTACATTGCGAAACATGCAAAAATCCAAAAAGCAGGCCAGAGTGATTCTGGATGAGTTCCGGCCGGATTTGGTGGTGGGCACCGGGGGCTACGCCTCCTTCCCTGTGGTCAAGGAGGCCGCACGCCGCGGCATTCCCACCGCGGTCCACGAATCAAACGCCGTGCCCGGACTGACCACCAGAGCCCTGTCCAAGGTGGTGGATCGGGTCATGGTGGGCTTTGAGGAGAGCCGGAGCCACTATGACGATCCATCGAAGGTGGTGGTCACCGGCACGCCGGTTCGGGGCGACTTTTTCAAATACACCAGACGGGAAGCGCGGGACAAGCTTGGCTTTTCCGACGAACGGCCCCTGCTGCTGACCTACTGGGGCTCACTGGGTGCCGAGGTCATGAACCAAAAAATGGTGGATTTTATCGCCAAGGAGTGCTATGAGGGGTCGCCTTATCGGCATATCCACGGAGCGGGGCGGGATTTCCCCTGGATGCGTGAGGAGCTGCTCCGCCGGGGGCTGAAGCTGGAGGATAACGGGATCGAGGTGCGGGAGTATATCTATGACATGCCCTTGGTCATGGCCGCCGCCGATCTGGTGCTGTGCCGGGCGGGAGCGTCCACCATTTCCGAGCTCACTGCCATTGCAAAGCCGGCCGTCTTGGTACCCTCTCCCAACGTCACCGCGAACCACCAGGAGAAAAATGCCAGGGTGCTCTCGGACCAGGGGGCTGCGGTGCTTCTGCGGGAGCAGGACTGCGTGGGAGATACCCTTTATGATACCGCCGGAATGCTTCTGCGGGAGCGGGACCGCCGGGAGACCATGGTTCGGACTCTGGGCACAATGGCTGTCCCTGATGCCGGGGAGAAGATCTATGAGACGCTGCGGGAGATCATGAAGTAAACGCAACAGCGGTTTCTTAGAAACCAATTTGTTGTTTTTCGCATAGGATAGCCTGAATTACATGGAATTTGGAGGCTGTCCCATGAGCTGTTATCAAATTGAAGGCGGACGCACGTTGGGCGGACGCCTGGCGGTCCAGGGTGCCAAAAATAGTGTGCTGCCCATCTTAGCCGCCGCTCTGCTGGCCCCCGGGCAAAGCGTCATTCACAACTGTCCCGACTTGTCCGACGTGTCCGTCACCCTGAACATTCTGGCTTTGCTGGGCTGCCGCGTGGAGCGGGAGGGGGACACCGTCACGGTGGATGCTTCCTTCCTTAGTCGGGCGGACATTCCGGATTGCCTGATGCGGGAGATGCGCTCTTCCGTCATTTTCCTGGGAGCCCTGCTAGCCCGCCTTGGGTCGGCGGAACTGTCCTATCCGGGCGGGTGTGAGCTTGGGCCAAGGCCCATCGATCTGCACCTGGCCGCCCTGCGCGCGCTCGGGGTGGAGATTCAGGAAAACCGGGGCTGCCTGTGCTGCCAGGGCGGCAGCAGGCTTCGGGGGCGGGAGCTTTGCCTGTCTATGCCAAGCGTGGGGGCCACGGAAAACGCCATGCTGGCCGCCTGTGGCTGTCCCGGCGTGACCACCATCGTGGGGGCGGCCCGGGAACCGGAAATTGTAGATTTGCAGACCTTCCTGCACGCCATGGGGGCGGATGTTTCAGGAGCAGGGGGAGCAGTGATTACCATCCGAGGTGGAAAACCCCTCCACCCGGCGGAGCACCGGGTAGTGGGGGACCGAATCGCCGCAGCAACTTACCTGTGTGCCGCGGGCGCAGCGGGCGGGCAGGTGGAATTGACGGGGGTGGAGCCCGATCACCTCACTGCCGTTCTTGCCTGCCTGGAGGAGGCGGGGTGCCGGATCCGTACCGGTTCCGGACTTCTGGTATTGGAGCGCTCAGGCCCGATGAGAGGGATCTCACCGGTGCGTACCGCTCCTTATCCCGGGTTTCCCACCGATTCCCAAGCTCTTCTGATGGCCGCGCTGGCCGGAGGAACGGGCACCACCATGTTTGTGGAGAACATGTTTGACAGCCGCTATCACCATGTGGATGAACTGTGCCGTATGGGAGCGGATATCCAAGTAGCCGGCCGGGTGGCTGTGGTGTCCGGTGTAGGCAGGCTCCATGGCGCCGCGGTGCGGAGCACGGACCTGCGGGGCGGGGCCGCTCTGGTGGTGGCCGGCCTGGGCGCCGAGGGAATTACGACAGTGTCTGAGCTGAAGCATGTCCACCGAGGCTACGACGGGCTGGACCGCTGCCTAAACGCGTTGGGCGCCAGAATCCTGGAATGCCCTTAATCTGATTTTCTGGGTGGGTGATGCGCCCGCCAGTCTTTCATACACAGGAGAATGCCATGGCACCAGTGAGAAACAACCGCAGACGCAGACGGGGCAGGGGGCGTTTTGGACCTCTGTTCAAGTTGCTGTGTGCCTTGGCGGTGGTAGTGGCCCTGACCATGGGGGCCACCGTGTTCTTCCAGGTGGAAACGGTAGTTGTTTCGGGCAACAGCCGCTACACGCAGGAGGAGGTGGTTCAGGCCACCGGAATTCAAACCGGCGATAACCTGTTTCGCATGAACAAGTATCAGGTTGCCCGGCAGGTGCGGCAAACACTCCCTTATGTGGGAGAGGTGATGATCCGGCGCAGTCTGCCCAGCACCATTCTTATTACGGTCTCCGAATGGGATAGTGTTGCTCGGGTGGAGGTGCCGCAGTCAACTGGGGCACTTTCTGCAGGCGATTCTTCCGCCGCCGCCTCTTCCGAAAGTGATTCCGCGGAAGGGGACGGCACAGGCAAAGAGGCAGAGGTTGCCCAGGAGGCGTGGCTGATCAGTGTGGGCGGCAAGCTGTTGGAGCCGGCTCCTGCCGACAGCACCGTTCTATCGGTGACCGGAATCACGCCGCTGATGCCCAAAGCAGGCACGATGCTTACACTGCCCCAGGAGGAGCAGGGCAAGCTGAATGCCCTGCTGGCGCTGCTGGACAATTTGAATAAGCTGGATATGCTGGGCCAGGTATCTTCCATCCAGTTTGGATCCACCCAGGTTTCGATGCGGTATTTAGACCGTTTTGATGTAAAAATACTCTTAAATGCCGACTTCAACTATAAGCTGCGCGCCCTGGCGGCTGCGGTGGAGGAGACGGAGAAAAAGCTGGGAGACGAGACCACCGGGACCTTTGATTTGACCCGGGAAGACTTTACCGTGGTGTATTCTCCCGAATAAGGGAAAATGTTGGAAAGTTTAAGGATAAAAACGTTTTTCTCTTGACCTGTTGAGAAAAGAGAGATACAATATAACAAAATATAGCATTTGAAACGGGGTTTCCCCCACAACAGCTTGTTTTTTCGGGAGACTTCGACTTTTACATAGGAGGAACGACAATGGCCTTCGGATTGGATATGGGTCCTGATAACGTGGTAAACATCAAGGTGATTGGTGTGGGTGGCGGCGGAAACAACGTGGTCAACCGCATGGTGAAAACGGGGACCAAGGGCGTTGATTTTATTGCGGTCAATACGGATAAGCAGGCGCTGGCTGTTTCCAGCGCCACCTTTAAGATTCAAATTGGAGAAAAGCTGACCAACGGGCAGGGCGCGGGCTCCGATCCTGAGGTGGGACGCAAATCAGCCGAGGAGAATCGCACGCAGATCTCAAAAGCGCTGGAGGATGCGGATATGGTGTTCATCACCGCCGGTATGGGCGGCGGCACCGGGACCGGCGCAGCACCCATTGTGGCGGATATCGCCAAGGAGCTTGGCGTGCTTACCGTGGGCGTGGTGACCAAACCCTTCCGGTTTGAGGGCATGCGCCGCATGAAGCAGGCAGAGGGCGGAATTTCTGAGCTGCGCAACAAGGTGGACTCCCTGGTCATTATTCCCAACGAGCGGCTGAAGCTGGCCACCGACCAGAAAATTACCATGGTCAACGCCTTTGAGATTGCCGATGACGTGCTGCAGCAGGCCGTCCAATCCATTTCCGATTTGATCAAGAACACCGGGTTTATCAACTTGGACTTTGCCGATGTATCCGCCGTTATGAATGACGCCGGCCGTGCCCATATGGGCGTGGGCCGGGCGGCCGGGAAGAACAAGGCCGAGGAGGCCGCCCGCATGGCCATTTCCAGCCCCCTGCTGGAGACCTCGATCAACGGTGCCCGCGGCGTGCTGATCAATGTTACCGGCTCTATGGATATTGGCCTGGAGGAGGTGGAGACCGCCGCAAACCTGGTCCAGGAGGCTGCCCACCCAGACGCCAACATCATCTTCGGCGCCGCATTTGATGAAGGGTTGGAGGATGAGATTCGAGTCACGGTGATCGCCACAGGCTTCGAAGAGAACACCTCATATGCACCGGCTGCCGTCAAGGAGGAGCCAAAGGCCGTGTCCGCCCAGAACGCTCAGCCTGCGGCGCCAGAAACTGCTCAGTCCGAGGCACCAAAGGCGGAACCGCAGCCACCGCTGGTCAGCGATGATGACTGGGATATTCTGGAGCGCATTTTCAGCAAGAAGCGTTGAGGGATGAAACGATAAAAAAGGCCCGCGCCATGATGGCGCGGGCCTTTTTTATGAATTGCTCAGGTCGATCCGAAACAGTTTCCCGGGCCGGTGAAACAGATTGTTGTCACTGTGGGCGGAGTAGCTCCCCACCTCTGTCCCAAGCCGGGCGTAAAGAGAAAAAACTCGTGGATGGCTGGATTTGACGTATACGGCCCGGTTCCCCTGAGCTTTGCAGTAAGGAAGAATGACCTCCTGCAGCCACCGGCTGCCTACGCCCCGCTCTCCCGGGGCCACATGGAAGTAGTTGAACACCAGCTGCCCCTCCCGGGGTTCGGGTGGGAGCAGATGAGCGGGAAAGAAAAGGGAACAGGTGATCTGACCGCCGGTCATCAGCCCCACGCCCACGACGCGACCCTCCCGGCGGAGGGTATGAAACTCCATGCGCAGACGAGCTTCCCGGCGAACCGCCTCCACCAGTTGGCAGCAGTGAAATACTTCGTCATAGTCGTCCCAGCCGTTTTCCGCCTTGACCAGCAGATTTTGGATCATGGGGGACAGCATGGTTCCGTCAAATGTGTCCGAGACCAGAAATTCCAGGGTACCCTCCTGACGCAGCAGATGCTCCACGTAAAATTCACTCCCCACTGATGTCTCGATCTTTATTCCGGACAGGCCGTTTGTCTATGTAAAAAACGTGCGGAACCCGATTTTGGACAACGAGTGTTTGCAGTTAAAGAAACAGAACCAAAACCGAAGTCATAATTCCGCAAATGCACAGGGAAATGGAACTCATAGCCCCCTGGAGCGGCCCAATTTCCATAGCTTTGGAGGTGCCCAAGGCATGGCTGCAGGCGCCGATGGCCACGCCTTCCGCCACGGGGTCGGTGATGCGGAAAAGTTTGGCGAAGAGAGGCGCGAAGATGGCCCCCTCTACCCCAGCCACCAGAACGGCGGCGACCGTAATGCCCGGAATTCCGCCTCTGTTTCCTGAGATGGCTACTGCGATGGCGGTGGTGACGCTTTTCGGAAGCAGGGCGGCGGTGATTGTGGGATCCATGGCCAGCAGTCGACACAGGAGAAGCACCGAGGCTACGCTGGTCAGAGTACCTGCCAGGCAGCCCACCACCACCGGCAGAAAATACTGGCCAAGCAGCGTGCGCTGGTTATATATGTTCAGGGCCAGCACGGCGGTCACCGGGACCAACATCATGGTAATCAGATTCCCTCCCTCAACGTACGCGGCGTAGGGGATACGGAACACCGTCAGAGTGGTAATTATAAGAGCGGTGGCAATGAGCAGAGGGTTGCATAAAATCATGCCGGTCTTCTTTTGTACCCAGAGGCCTGCACACCAGGCGGCACAGGTTAAGAACAGCCCAAAGAAGGGGGAAAAGAGCACGGATTCAATCACAGTCGGCTCTCTTTCTCCGCCGGGCGGCCATCATCAGCTGAATGACCCAGGCGGTGACAAAATAGACCAGAGGTGTGGTAAGGATGCAGATGATTAAAAAGGGAAGGAGAGAGGACAGGAGTGTCTCCACATGTTCAATCAGCCCCACACAGGGGGCAATGAAAAAGAAGGCCATGTTGCCCACAAAGAACCGGCAGACCCGATCAATGTGTCGTTGCTTGATCAAACCGCTCATCAGAAGGGCAAAAAGAAGGAGCATGCTGATGACGCTGGCGGGGAAAGAGATGGGAAGAAGGGCTGCGATCCCCTCAGAGGCCAGACAGACGCCAAAAACAATGGCGAGCTCCGCCATAATATTCACAGAAATCACCTCAAACGGATCAGGATTCAAACGGGCAGAGAAGGAAAGAAAGAGCGGAGCGCCAGACGGAAAAATTGACGGACAAACCGCCGCAGGCGGACCCACGGCGGTTTGTCAAAAACAGTCTTCGGTCAGTCCCAGACGGCGGTAGAGAAGTAATCCTCCGGCGTCTCGGCTCGGCGGATCAGGCGGGTGCTGCCGTCCTCCTGAAGCAGTACCTCGGCCGAACGTAGCCGGCCGTTGTACTGGTATCCCATGGCGTGACCGTGGGCGCCGGTGTCATGAAGGACCAACAGGTCTCCGATGTCGATGTTCGGCAGCATTCGATCGACGGCGAACTTGTCGCAGTTCTCACACAGGGATCCAACCACGTCATATTTGTGGTCACAGGGCTGTGCTTCCTTGCCCATGACGGTGATGTGATGGTAGGCGCCATAAATGGCAGGACGCATCAGGTTGGCGGCACAGGCGTCGACTCCGATATATTCCTTATAGGTGTGCTTCTCGTGGATGGCCCGGGTAACCAGATGCCCATAAGGAGCCAGCATGAACCGGCCCAGCTCGGTGTACAGGGAGACGTCGCCCATACCGGCAGGGACCAGAATTTCCTCATAGGCCTTCCGCACCCCTTCGCCAATCATGGCGATGTCGTTGGCGGGCTGGTCTGGCTCGTAGGGCACGCCGACACCGCCGGACAGGTTGATGAAGGTGATATGGCAGCCGGTCTCCTCCTTCAACTCCACCGCTACCCGGAATAAGATGGCGGCCAGAGCGGGGTAGTACTCGTTGGAGATGGTGTTGGAGGCCAGAAAAGCGTGGATCCCGAATTCCTCGGCGCCCAGCGCCTTCAGACGCAGAAACGCCTCCGTCATCTGCTTGCGGGTCATTCCATACTTGGCATCTCCAGGGTTGTCCATGACCTGAAAGCCCTCTTTGGACTCCCCAAGGACAAAGGTGCCGCCTGGATTATACCGGCAGGAGACCTTCTTCGGGATAAAACCGATTGTATTCTTTAAAAATTCAATGTGGGTGATGTCGTCCAGATTGATGGTGGCACCCAGCTGATTGGCCAGAGCAAATTCTTCCGCGGGGGTTTCGTTGGAGGAGAACATAATCTCCTCCCCGTGGAAGCCACAGCGGTCGGACATCATCAGCTCGGTGAGGGAGGAGCAGTCCACACCGCAGCCTTCCTCCTTTAAAATCTTTAAAATCTGGGGGTTTGGGGTGGCCTTAACGGCGAAAAATTCTTTGTAGCCGGGGTTCCAGGAAAATGCTTTGTACAGGGAGCGGGCGTTTTCACGAATCCCCTTTTCATCATAGAGATGGAAAGGTGTGGGATATTGCTTCACGATCTCCTGAAGCTGTTCCAGGGTGACGAAAGGCTGTTTCACGGCACATGGCTCCTTCTTTGTTGAAATGGGGAAGGACGACGAAAAAATCCTCCCTTTGGAAGGGGAAAAAGATCGAAAAATAAAAAATCACATATAGTCTATCCAAATCAGAGAGAAAAGTCAATGAGC
Organism: Lawsonibacter sp.; assembly: GCA_050251755.1. GTDB lineage: Bacteria > Bacillota > Clostridia > Oscillospirales > Oscillospiraceae > Lawsonibacter. The sequence continues at coordinate 48,704 of JBFWME010000008.1, forward strand.
GGAACAGACAACAAGGGACAAAGGAAGAAAATTTCTTTTGCCCATTCCAGAAAAAACGCCCAAATTAGACATTTTCTCTTGCGTATTTTTTTGGATTCTGTTATGATATTTCGGAAAGTGAAAGGGAGGGAATGCCATGACCGGGCAGATGAACATGGAAGGGCTGTCCTATGGTCACGGGAGTGTCGCCTTTTCCTGTGTTCGTTGACAATCACGTCGCTGTGGTTGTCTTTTTTTGTGTGTTGAATAAAAGATTTAGAAGGGAGAACATATATGAATCAAAATGAACCCATTTATGATGCCCGCGTACTTGGCACGCCCAAGATGATGGTTTTGGGCGCCCAGCACATGTTCGCGATGTTCGGCGCGACTGTACTTGTTCCCGCATTGACCGGATTGTCCGTCTCTGCCACGCTACTGTTTGCCGGTCTGGGCACGCTGCTGTTCCATTTTCTGACCAAAATGAAGGTGCCCGCGTTTCTGGGGTCCTCCTTCGCCTTTATTGGAGGCTATGCCGCCATCGCCCCCTTGCTGCCCGACGCCAACGGAAACGCTACCGTGGCCAACACGGAGATGCTGCCCTATGCATGCTTCGGTGTAGCCTGCGCCGGTCTGCTCTATGCCGTGCTTTCTGCGTTGTTTAAAGTTTTTGGCGCGAAAACGGTGATGCGCTACTTTCCGCCCATCGTCACCGGCCCGGTGATTATCTGCATCGGACTGACCCTGTCCAAAACCGCCATCGACTCCTGCCGTACCAACTGGCCAATTGCCCTTACGGCCATCGCTGTTGTGGTGGTGTGCAACATCTGGGGCAAGGGTATGATTCGAATCATCCCGATTCTGCTGGGCGTCGTCGGGTCTTATGCCACCGCCGCGCTGACCAACCATGTGGATTTTTCCAAGGTTATGGAGGCTGCTTGGATTGGAGTGCCGTTCCACTTCGAAAACACTCTGTTTGGCCTATTTAGCCGGCCTGACCTGGATGTCGGCATGCTGGTGACCGCCGCGGTTACCATTATGCCCCTGGCGCTGGCTACGATGGTAGAGCATATCGGCGACATGTGCGCGATCTCTTCCACTTGTGAGCGCAATTATATGGCAGATCCCGGGTTCCATCGGACCCTGCTGGGCGATGGTCTGGCCACCTCTCTGGCCTCCATCTTCGGAGCCCCTGCCAACACGACTTACGGCGAGAACACCGGCGTGCTGGTATTGAGCCGGGTTTATGACCCTAGGGTCATTCGAATTGCGGCCGGTCTGGCCATTCTGTTCTCGTTCAGCCCCAAATTTTCTGCGCTGATTTCCGCAATGCCTCAAGCGACCATGGGCGGTGTTTCGATGGTGCTGTATGGTATGATTTCCGCCGTGGGTGTGCGTAACGTCGTGGAGAATCAAGTGAACTTTTCCAACAGCCGCAACGTCATTATTGCTGCCCTGATTCTAGTGCTGGCCATTGGCATTAACTACTCCGGCGCGGTCTCCTTCCAGGTAGGTACCGTTACCATCAGCATGTCCGGCCTGGCCGTGGGGGCGATCACCGGAATCATTCTCAACGCCATTCTTCCCGGGAAGGACTATGAGTTTGGCGTCGACCAGAAGGGAGATACCTCGGTTAACTTCGAGTTGTAATACCCCCGCATTGCCCATTCTGAAAAGCACATCCAAAGTTTATGAAAAAAAGATTAAATAAAGCCGAATGACCTTGCGCCTTTCTGAAAAATGGGATAGAATGAACCCATCAAACGGGAAACCGAAACGATTCAGGAGGTAATCATATGGGTTTTTTTGATAGTTTTAAAGAGAAAGCCACTGATTTAGCCCAGGCGGGCGTGGCTCAGTCGAAGCGTTTGGCGGAAATCGCCAAATTGAAGACAGCGAACTTGGGCGAAGAAGACACCATTAAAAAGGCCTATGTCGAGCTGGGCAAGCTGTACTACGCAGAAAAAGGCATGGCTCCCGAAGGGGCATATGCCGCCGCCTGTGAGAAGATTACCGCGGCAAAGGCAGCCATCGAGGTCAACAACGAGCGAATTGCTGAACTGAAGGATTCCGGCGAGGCAGAGACGGAAGAGGTTATCCAAGCCGATCCTGTGGCCGAGGAACCCGCTGAGGAACACTCGGCCGAAAAGGACCCTGTTTCGGAGGAGCCAAAAGCTGAGGAGTAAGAATCAAGTTTTATCAAAACGGTCTGCCGTATGATTGCGGCAGACCGTTTTTTTGTATGCTTTTTGTTCCTGTGGGCACACTGAGGAAAAGGAGGAGAGACAATGGAATCATATTACCGATTGCCGCAGGATGTAGTCGGTCACGACCCTGTTTTGCTGTCTTACTGGGACCGGATGCCGGCCAAGGCGCAGTTGCGTCTGCTGGAGAGCACTATCAGCGTATCCACCCTTGGAGAATTGAAAAAACTGGCGGAAGAATTGTCAATGGATACCACCGTTCCGCCCGCGTAACACAGGAAACACCGGGCAATACGGCTGCAATAAAAAATTAACAGATTGTTGTTTGTAGCATGCCCCGGATTCAGTTTGCTAACCGATCAAAAAATTCCAGAGCGAGGAAATCGGGCCGAATGCGAACGCTGTGTTGCATGGAACGGCTTCCCTGCTGGGCAGCTTAAACTTGGAGTGGTTTATCGGTGAGATCAAAAAGTGCGGCAACAATAAAATTTCCAGTTTCGCCGGAGAACACCAGCCAGACTGCACCAATCCAGCAACGCCGGACTTTTTGCCGGCGGAATTGGAAGGAATGGAAGGGCTCTCCACGGTTGAAGAACTTCATCCCCGGTCATAATGAAAAGGCGGGCGGCAATCGTGCCGTCCGTCTGTTGATTTTTATCGATTTAAAAATGGATAGAAATCAGCCACAGGAAGGTGAGAGCTGCTGTGGCCGAAACAGGCGACGTCTGTCCGGGAGTGGTCGGGGAGACGTGTAAAACAGCGATTGGGCAGCTGTTTAAAGGGGGTGGAACAGTGGAACAAGAACCAAAACAAAAAGGGGGCCCAGGCTTCGTGGGGGCGGTGACTGCCGTGGTGGCCATCTGTCTGTTGCTGGCCGTGTTTCTGACGGGAGATCAGGGGCGTACGGTAGCGGCATCTGCACCTGCGGTGCTGGAGGTGCCCAGGGTTTCCGCCACAGCGCAAACAGAGACATCAGTGGGAACGAAGGTGATCCCTCTGGGGCGTGCAGTCGGCATCAAACTGTTTTCTGACGGTGTGCTGGTGGTAGGACTGTCCCCAGTGGAGACAGAGGACGGGATGCAGTATCCCGGTCGAGACTGCGGCTTGAAAACGGGAGATGTGATTACCCACATCGACGGCGACGAAGTGGATACCATTGAGCAGGTTCAAGACGTGGTGATTCAACGCGCGGGAGAACCGCTCATCATTCAGGCCATGCGGGGACAGCGACAGGTTCAGCTGACGGTGGAAGCGGTAGAAAACAGCCAGGGCGTTTATCAGCTGGGTGTGTGGCTTCGAGACTCTATGGCGGGCATTGGAACTATGACCTTCTATGATCCTGCAAGCGGGTCATTTGCCGCACTGGGCCATGGGATCAATGATGTGGACACCTCAATGCTGATGCCTCTGGAGTCGGGCAGCATTATGGAGGCCACCGTGTCTGATGTAAAGAAGGGACTGAGCGGGCAGCCGGGTGAGCTCCATGGGCAGTTTGATCTGACCAAAGATCTGGGCAGTCTATATGCCAACACGGACCGTGGAATTTTCGGCCAGATGTCAGAGGGGGAAATGACGGCTGGACTGGAGCCGGTCGAAGTGGCCTCTCGGGATCAGATTCATGTGGGAGAAGCGACCATACTGTCCAACATTCGGGGCGATCAGGTGGAAGAGTTTGATGTTAAGATCACTCATGTTTCGGCCGATGGAGACGGGGCCCGGAGTTTAATGATCCAGGTCACAGACCCGGAACTGCTGGAAGCGACCGGCGGGATCGTTCAGGGGATGTCGGGTTCACCGATCCTTCAGGACGGCAGGCTTGTAGGGGCGGTGACCCATGTTCTGGTCAACGATCCGACCAGGGGTTATGGAATTTTTGCGGAAACCATGTGCCGGGCTGTAGGAGGTATGTAAGAAAAAGGGTGGAAGAGCATGCTGCTCTTCCACCCTTTTTCCTGGAAGAACTCATTTTATCCCAAGTGGGGCATGAGGCCAAAAAAGACATAAAAGCAAACAATTTTCAGATAAAATAGCCAAAAATCCGAATAAAATACCCAAAAAATACAGCCCAAAAAGAGAAAAAAGTCGAAAATTTAGGAAATATTATTGGCATAATTTGGAAAAAATGTATTGCGTATACTGTCTGATTATGGTAAATTATAAGTGGCTAGTCGAAACGCGCAGGCGCGGCGCGAATTTGGGCTATATTGGATAGGAGGACTGACTATGGAGATCGCGAAACGAATCTTACTCGCGGACACAGGTGAAGAACTTCGTCAAAACTTTGTATTTGGTTTGGCAAACGAATCTGATATCCAAGTGGTGGGACAGACCGGAGATGGGGCAGAGTTGGTCAGAATGGCCCGGGAGTTGGAGCCCGATGCGGTAGTGATGGAAATGGTACTGACCGGAATGGATGGACTGGAAGTTTTGGATGAATTTTCCAAGCTGGAGCACCGACCGAAGGTGCTGATCTTATCCAGTTATATCCGTGGAAATGTGGCAGAGGTTGCCGCATCAAAGGGGGCTGATTACTACATCACAAAACCATGCCGGGTGAGCACCGTGTGTGAACGCATCCGGCAGGTTTCATCAATGGGAGGGCTGGAACCTGAAAGGGACAATAAAAGACTGAATCTGGAGTCGCAGGTAACGGCCATTATCCACGAGGTAGGCGTTCCGGCCCATATTAAGGGATACCAGTATCTAAGAGAGGCCATTCTCATCACAGTAAATGACATGGATGTGATCAATGCAGTGACCAAGGTACTCTACCCGGAAGTGGCAAAGCGGTTTAGCACCACAGCCAGTCGGGTAGAGCGGGCGATTCGGCACGCGATCGAAGTGGCTTGGGATCGGGGCGACTTGGAGACGCTGCAAAAATATTTTGGTTATACGGTGTCCAACGCCAAGGGGAAACCAACCAATTCTGAATTTATCGCCATGATTGCCGATCGGCTGCAGCTTCAAATTCGGCAGGCCTGAGACAGAAGGGGCCTCCTTTGCGCACGATGCGCAATCCGCAATAACCACCCGGTGTGGTTCCTTGCACTCGTTACGCCGTTGTGGTACAATGGCTGGGAAAGGTGGGGAGACCATGACCATTACCTATAGGCCAAAGGGTGTCTGCTCCCAAAAGTTTACCATTGAGGTGGAAAACGAAGTGGTCCAGTCGCTGGAGGTTGTGGGTGGCTGCAGCGGAAATCTGCAGGGGCTGTCCGCGCTTCTGCGGGGCATGAAGGTGGAGGAGGCCATTAGGCGGATGGAGGGAATCCGATGCGGGATGAAGTCAACGTCTTGCCCAGACCAAATTGCTCAGGCGTTGAAGAAGGTTTTATGACATTCGATCTAATTCTGAAAAAATGACAGGCACAGTGAGGTACCAACTCCTCGCTGTGCCTGCTTTTTTATGCTCTTATCATTGGAGATAGAGGTCAAAATATTTCCAAACCTGTTCATTGCGGGCCAGCGCCTCGTTGCTTTTGGGCTGTGTGGCGGCGCCTACGGCGTTGAGCAGAGCGGTGATCACGCTGGTGACTGGGACGATGTTGTCGGAATAAGAGAAAATTTCGTTGTCCACCAGAAGCGGCACAGTCGCAAATGGAATCAAAGGGGAGGAGAGCCGGTCGGTGAGGGCAATGGTAGGAATGCCGGCCCGGTAGGCCAGAGACAGAGCCTGAGTGGTGCTGCGCAGATAGCGTGGCATGCTGATGGCTAAAAATACGTCCCCCTCCTGAAGACAGGACAGCGCATCAAATTCAGGCGCCTGCGTATTGATGGCAAACACGTTGTCCCGGATCCAACGCAGTTCCAGAGCAAAAAAATAAATCAATGCATAGGAACTGCGGGAACCAAACAGAAAGACCCGTTTGGCGCCGGCCAAAAGATCCACTGCTTTTTGAAAATTATCCTTGTCCAGGGACAACATGGTACGCCGGAGTCCTTCCATACCCTTTTGAAGCACCATATGCATGATGCTGTCGCTGTCGGTAACGTGGGTTGTAATCAGGTCCAGCCGTTTACTCATAGAAAGCTGGCTTCTTAAAATGTTCTGAAGCGCACGCTGCATCTCAGTGTAGCCGGAGTAGCCAAGCGTAGTGGCCAGGCGGATCACACTGGACTCGCTAACGCCACAGTCTCGGCTTAGCTTCGCCGAGGTGAAAAAAGTGACTTTGTCATAGTGATTTAGAATAAATTCGCCGATTTTCTTGTGGGTTTTGCTCAGGACAGGCATCTTAACCTGAATCCGTTCCAATGGACTCATTTGCGCATAAGGCAGGTTTTCCCGCATTCGGTTCACTCCTCTTTCGACATTGCGTCCCGAGAGGACGAATGTGCTTCTAAAGAATAAAGTAACATGTTTTACGGAAAAAGCAAGAAAAATATCTGAGAGAAGAAAAAATGAAAAATTACATAAAATGCCATAAGTCAATAAAAAATTCTACGAAAACAAAAATTTTTTTAAATTTCTGAGTTGTAAAAACAAATAACAGAACAAAATTTGAAAGGAAAAAATTGAGCAAAAACACCACTAATTATAGAATGATGCTTAAAAAATAAAAGTAAAATAAAAAATTTACAATAAAAAACAAAATTATTTGTTAATCTGCCCAAAAAACAAAAAATGGTTGATTTACTCCAAAATGGAAGATATAATGGAGTAAAAGCGTATGAAGCAGCAACTTCGCAAAATTAAATAAGGAGGAATTTCTTATGGAAGACAACCGGATCATAGAATGTATCGAGCGGGCAGATTACATCCTATCCAACCTGATGGCGGTAAAGCCGGGGGAAGAGGTGTTGATTGTGATTGATCCGCAAACGGACATGCGGATGGCGAACGCGATGGCGGCGGCGGCATTGAAGTGCGGGGCGGAATACGGGATTTACATGATGCCAATCCGAGGGAAGGATAAGGCGACCATTTTCCCGAAGTCCCTGGAGCTGGGGATGGACGCCTGCGACGTGTTTGTGGGAATGACGACAGCCTCGGGTGCGGCTATCTACAATAACCACCTGAAAGAGCTCATCAACGAGAAGAAGCTGCGTGAGGTGTCCATTTGCCTGCGGAGCATCGACAACTTTACGCGAGGCGGGGCATTGGCCGACTACGAGGCGGTGTACGCGGACGGAGAAAAGCTGCAGGCGATCTGGCGCGGACACAAGATGGCCCATATCACCACCCCGGCGGGAACCGACCTGTACATGGAAATGAACCAGATGGAGCCGATCATCGAGTGCGGCATTGCGCGAAAGCCCGGGGACGCGATGGCGTGGTCGGACGGGGAAGTCTCCCTGGGTCCTGTGATCGGGAGCACCCACGGCAAGCTGGTCATCGACGGGCCCATCTGTTACTACGGCTGCCCCGCCATTCCGGTGGAGCTGAAGATCGAAGACGGGCGGATTGTGGAGGTCTTGGGCGGAGACGCCAAGATCTGCAAGGAGATTCGCCGTCAGATCGCGGAGGTCAAGGACTCGGACAACATCGCGGAAATCGGCATCGGCCTGAATCCGGCCTGCATGTTCAACGGCGACTTTGAGGAGGAGAAGAAGGCGCGTGGCACCTGCCATATTGCCATGGGCAACGGCTACTACTACGGACAGCCCGCCCGCTCCACCGTACACATCGACATGGTGCAGTACAATCCCACAATTACCTTTGACGAAGGCACCGCCGAGGAAGCTGTCATTGTCAAAAACGGCAAAATGGCTTGCCTGGGTGAGTAAGCCGAAT
>JBFWME010000009.1:0-54587 GCA_050251755.1 Lawsonibacter sp.
GTGAGGGGAAAGTCCTGAACCTCCAGCCTGCGGACGGCCTCGCAGCCCAGATCTTCCCAGCAAATAATCTCCAGAGACCGGACGCTGGCGGCCATCAGGGCTCCGGCGCCCCCCAGGGCGGCCAGATATACCGCTCCGTTGCGAACCACGGCGTCTTTGACGGCCTGGTTCCGGGCCCCCTTGCCGATCATAACGGACAGGCCGAGATCCAGCAGCCGGGGAGAGTAAGCGTCCATCCGTCCGCTGGTGGTGGGGCCGGCAGAGCCGATGACCTCACCTGGACGCTCCGGCGTGGGGCCGACGTAATAGATGGCGGAGCCCTCCAGGGGAAACGGCAGGGGACTGCCGGTGTCCAGCAGTTCCATCAGGCGCTTGTGGGCGGCGTCCCGGGCGGTGTATACCGTGCCGGAGAGCAGCACCGTGTCCCCCGCTTTCAGGGGGGCCAACTGTTCACGGGTGACGGGAGTGGTCAGTATGTATTGCATAACGCGCCCCTCCTTACAGTTGCGCCGTGGCCCGGCGGGTCACATGACAGCTTACGTTGACGGCCACTGGCAAACCGGCCACATGGGTGGGCGCCGTTTCGATGGAAAGGCCCAGACAGGTGGTTTTGCCGCCGAAGCCCTGGGGGCCGATACCCAGAGCGTTGATTTCCCTCAACAGTGCCTGCTCCAGGTCTGCGTAGAAGGGGTCGGGATTGTGCTGGTCCAAGGGGCGCAGCAGGGCGTGCTTGGCCAGATAGGCCACCTTGTCAAAGGAGCCTCCCACGCCAATGCCCAGCACGATAGGGGGACATGGATTGGGACCGGCCAGCCGCACCGTCTCCACCACAAATTGCTTCACGCCGTCCACGCCGTCGGCCGGCTTAAGCATCCCCAGACGGCTCATGTTCTCCGAGCCGAAGCCCTTGGGGGCCACGGTGATGGAACACCCGTCCCCGGGGACCAGACGGACGGTAATGGCGGCCGGGGTATTGTCCTCGGTGTTGACGCGCCGAAGAGGGTCGCCGACGATGGATTTGCGCAGATAACCCTCCCCATAGCCGCGGCGAACTCCCTCGTGGATGGCCTGTTCAAAGCTGCCCTCGATGTGGATGTCTTGTCCCAGTTCTACAAAGACACAGGCCATCCCGGTGTCCTGACAGATGGGCAGATGTTTCTCCCCGGCCAGCTCCATGTTGTCCCACAACAGGTTCAATGTCTCCTTAGCCAGCGGCCAGGGCTCCTCCTGCCTGGTCTGGTCCAACGCGGCCACAATGTCGTCAGGCAGCCTGGAGTTGGCCTGGATACATAGCCGAGCCACAGCATCGGAAATGGCGGCGGCCTGGATGGTTCGCATAAAAAAACCTCCTTATGTTTGGTTGAAACTCTTATTTTCGATTGTATCATGGGGAACAAAAGGTTGCAATGCGCATTCCGAATAAAATTGGCAGGCGGGCCGTCGAACGGCCTGCCTGCCGAAGCTTAGATCAGCGTGGTATAAACTGCCCCAATCAGCAGGGCGGGGAGCATGTTGGCCACCCGGAATTTGGTGCCGAAGGCCAGGTTGATTCCTACGCAGAAAATCAGGATGGAGCCGAGGAAAGACAAATTGGCGATGACCGCCGGGCTGAACAGGGGAGAAAGCAGTCCGGCGCACAAGGTAACGCAGCCCTGCAGCACCCCCACGGGCAGGGCGGAAAAAATGGCCCCTTTTCCATAAGTAGAAGCAAAGATCATGACGATGAGAAAGTCCAGAATCGACTTGGTGAGCAGAGTGGAGGGGTTGCCGGACAACCCGTCCTGGATGGAGCCCACAATGGCCATGGCTCCAATGCACACGGTCAGGGAGGCGGTGACAAAGCCCTGGATAAACTGGTTGTCCTCTCCACGGGTGGTCTTTTTCTTCAGCCAGGCCCCAAGCTGCTCCAGCTTACCGTCGAAGTCCAGCCACTCGCCCAGGAGGGTTCCCAGGGAAAGCGATACGATCATGCCCAGCGTTTCCCGGATGGAAACCCCGGCAAGGACGCCGTTCTTCACCGTCAGAAGACCGGGGAGAGCCCCGGAGACCCCGATGAACAGGGTACACAGTCCAAGAGACTTGGGAATGGCCTGCCGATAGCGCTCCTTCAATCCGCCTTTGAACAGCAGGCCGATACAGCCGCCCACAAGAATGGCCAGCACGTTGACAATAGTGCCCATGCCGATCACAAAACCACCTCAAACCCGGACGCAGTCCGAAAATACTTACACGCTGAGTTATTATAATGCGTACGGAACAAATGCGCAACCGGCTTTTTCCATCCAGGCTGCGCATTGGAACGGCGGAATTGCGAAAAACGGCAAAACGCCGGAGCGCTGTGGTCACACAGCAATGGGCCGCGCGAACACGGCATAAAGCGGTTGGATTCGGCAGACGTTATGGTATCGGCTGTTTACCTTTGCCAAATGTGACAGCGGGGTCGGACATTGTCCGACCCCGCTGCCCACATAAGGAAGAAATCAGCGCTGTTTTTTGGCTTCCAGATAATCGTTAAGTTCGGCGTTGCGAATGTCGGTAATAAACATGTGGCCCGGAGCATGGGTGATGACAATGGGGGGCTTGGCGTGCTCCACGGCGGCCTGGGGCGTGACGCCGCAGGGCCAGAACACGGGGATTTCTCCCTCGTGGATGTCCACCGCTTCACCATAGTCGGGTTTCATCACGTCGGCCACGCCGATTTCGGCCGGATTGCCCATATGGACGGGCGCTCCGTGGACGTTGGGCATTTTTACCGTAATGCCGAAAGCTTTCTTGGCATTCTCCGGGGTCATGGGACGCATGGAACATACCATAGGGCCCTCAAAGGGACCGGCTTTGACGGTTTGGATGTTGGTCTTGTACATGGGTACATTGCATCCCTGCGTGATGTGGCGCACCTCGATTCCGGCGGCCATCAGGGCTTCTTCAAAGGAGAAAGAGCAGCCGATGAGAAAGCCCACATATCCCTCCTTCCAGTAGCTGGAGGCGTCGGTCAGCTCCTTGGTAAACACGCCGTTTTCATAGATCCGATACCGGGGGATATCGGTGACAATGTTGCCGCCTTTGCCCATATCGTGGGTGTCCGGGGTGCCTTTGATGATCTCCAGAATCGGGCAGGGGAAGGGGTTGCGCTTGGCGTACTCCTCAAAGTCGGCGGCATAATCCGGGGGCAGGATGACCAGGTTGGCCTGGGCGTAGCCCCGGCACATGCCGGCGGTGGGGAAATCAATCTCACCGGCGCGGATCAGTGCCCGCACCTCGGCAGGCGTATGGTTCATATAGGTCGTTGGATCGTAGACCATGATAGCTCCTCCCAATTTTAATCTAGATGCACGGCGCCGGGTCAGAGATCCACGGCGCTGCGCAGAGTTTTCAGAGCCGAGCGCTGGGCCAGCAGGGCTTCTTGGGCAAAGGAAACGGATACCGGCTGGAACCGGACGTTGTCTCCGGCCTTTAATTGGGCCAGAATGCGGAAGTCCACCGAGATCACGTTGGCGATCTTGGTATAACCGCCGGTGGTCTGGCGGTCGGCCAACATTAGAATCGGCTTGCCTGCCGAAGGTACCTGGACGGCGCCGAATGAGATGCCGTCGGAGATGATATCGCCGCCGTTCTTGTGTTGAATGACAGGACCTTCCAAGCGGCAGCCCATGCGGTCAAATTCGGGGGTGACGGAGTAGGTCTGCCCCAGGAACGTGTCGAGACCTTCCTGCGTGAAATAATCGTCCTGAGGCCCCAAAATGACACGCAGGGTGTATTCGGGACGGGGTACAAACTCGGGCGAGATGAAGCGGTTATTCCGATTTTTCAACTCGGATTTGGGTGCACGGAAGGGAATTACATCTCCCTTTTCCAGCTTTCGTCCCTGGAAACCGCCGAGTTTGGCTTTCATATAGGTGGAGCGGCTTCCCATGACCTTGGGAATCTCCAAACCACCGGCAAAGGCAAGAAAGGCCCGGCAGCCCGTTCTGGGTGCGGTAAAGCGGAGTACCTGGCCGGCTTCCACTTTGATGGCCCGGTAGGATGGAATGGGCTGACCGTCCAGCGTGGGGCCGAGGTCACCGCCGGTGATGGCGATGCAGTTGGCCTGATCAAACTGAAGGTGGGGGCCCATCATGGTGCATTCCAGCACCGCCTCCCCCTGGTCATTGCCCACCAGGATGTTGGCGATGGCGGCGGAGCGGGGATCCATGGCGCCGGAGACCGAGACGCCGAACTGCTGATAGCCGATCCGTCCCAGATCCTGGACGGTGGTCAACAGACCTGGATTCAATACAGTGACGCTCATGGATCAGCCCTCCTTGATCTGGCAGATATAGGTGCCGGCATCGACCTGACGTTTGATTTTCTCATACTCTGCCGGGGTAACGGACTGGAAGCGGATATATTCACCGGCCTCCAGCAACACAGGCGTCTCCCGGTCCGGGTCGTACAGGTGCACGGGGGTGCGGCCTACCAACTGGAAGCCGCCGGGGGACTCCAAGGGGTAAATGCCCAGCTGTTCCCCCCCGATCCCCACCGCACCGGCAGGGATTTTCACCCGGGGTGTTTTCAAACGCGGGGTGGCCAATTCTTTGGGTACGCCGCCGATATAAGGGTAGCCGGGGGTAAATCCCAGCATATAGATTAAAAAGCTGGAGGCGCAGAAGAGCCGGACGATCTCCTCCGGAGTGGTGCTGTGGTAAGCGGCCACACTCTCCAGATCCTCGCCGTACTGGCAACCGAAGCAGACCGGAATGGTGATGGTTTTTTTCGCAAAGGCGTCGGCCTGCTCCGGCGTGGACAGCAGCTTGTTCAATTTCGATACAAGGGTATGATAAGGGAGCAGCTGGGGATCATAGTGAACCATCAAGCTGCGGTAAGTGGGAAGAGTCTCGACAATGCCGGGAAACTTGGAGCGGGTGAGTTGGTGATGGAGGATCCGAACCTTTTCATAGGTCTCCAAGTCGATGGAATTGCCGAACTGAACCGAGACCGCGCTGTCCCCGGCAGGAAGTATTTTTGTGTTTTCCATACGATATTCCTCTCCGTGCAAAGTGGTCCACTGCCTGTTTAGGGCAGTGGACCACCGAGATTATGGACTGACTGTTTACAGGAACCAGGCGACAATCTTGGGGGCATACACCACGAAGGTGCGGTAGGCCATGAACAGGGTGATAATCAGGACCAGGGCACCCAGTACGTTCATAGCGGTCTTGTTGACGTACTTATTCAGAATGCTGGACTTGTTGACCACATAGATCACCATGCACACGCTCAGAGGCAGAGCCACGCCGTTGATAGCCTGGGCGATGGTGATAATGTTGGTGGGAGTGCCGCCCAGGATGGCCACCACGCAGCCAAGTGCAAAGACGACAACGGCAATGATGCGGAACTTCTTGTCCTTTAGGTCAGTGGACCAGCCCAGAATGCCGGTGATGACATAGGTGGCGGCCAAAGGAGCAGTGGTGGCGGAACTGATACCGGCAGCGAAGATGCCCAAAGAGAAGATGCTCTTGGCCGCGACACCAGCCAGAGGCTCCAGACCGGCAGCCAGGTCGGCTACGCCGGTGACGGTCTCTCCACGCAGGGCCAGGCTGCAGCCTACCACCATAATGCTGACAGAGATGATGGCGGTCAGGACAGCATTCGTGACGGAGTCATAGGTATTGTCCACCAAGGCGTCATCCACGTCCATATCGGGGGTGGTGGCCTTTTTACTGGCGGAGGTGGAGGCGTGGAGGTAAAGGCAGTAAGGAACCAGGGTAGTGCCGATCAGTGCGATGGCAGTGAGGGTGGCACCGTCGGGGATAGAGGGGGTAAACAGGCCGGCCAGCAGGGCGCCCATGTCGGGCTTGACGATGATGGCCGTAAACAAAAACACAATGGCCATAAAGAAAACGATGCCGGTGAGCACCTTGGCGATGTACTTGATGCTGCCGGACAGAACCAGGGCCAGGGCGGCGGCGGAGATGATCAGGCAGTAAAGAAGGCGGTGATCGCCGAACATGATGCTGACACCAGTGGCGGCGCCCACCACGTTACCGGCCTGATAGGCACAGTTCCCACAGAACAGGGCGATAATAATGAGGGCGGACAAAGGAATTCGCCAACCGCTGTCTTTAAAGGCCTCACGGATGGCATCGGACAGACCAAGACCGGAGACCAAGCCGATTTTACCGGTCATGCGCTGCATAATGGCCATGGCAATTACGCTGAACAGCAGGGCCCAGGCCAGGGCGAAGCTGAATTTGTAGCCGGCCAGGCCACAACTGGTGACCGTGCCGGGGCCCACGACCGCAGCGGTGACGATGGCGCCGGGGCCCATGTTTTTGATGCGCTGAATGAAAGTCTTCTTAGTGGTGTTGTTCATAAGTTTCCCTCCTAAAAATTGGTGCCAAATCCGTTTTTAACGGCAGGCGCATAGATACACACACACAAAGCAAAACCCATGTTTTGCGGGGGAACAAATGAATCAGGCGTCCATGCGCATGATTTGGATGCCGTTCTGCGCAAAGACGGAGCGAATCTCCCGGACGAACTCCACCGCCATGATGTTGTCGCCGTGGACGCACATGCTGTCGGGGGAGATGGAGATCTCCTTGCCCGAAATGGTGGTCACCTTGCGTGACTTGACCATGCCAACGGCCCGTTGGATGGCGAGATTCTTGTCGTGTATGACGGCGCCGGGCTGACTGCGGGGGACCAGTGTCCCGTCGTCCTGATAGGCACGGTCCGCGAAGATCTCGTTGCGGATATCTACCCCTACATCCTTGCCGGCATTGGTCCATTCACTGTTGGCCAGACCCAAGACAATCAGGTTGGGATCCACAGCGGCCACACCTTCGCACATGGCCCGGGCCAGCTTATAGTCCTTGGCCGCCATGTTATATAGGGCGCCGTGGGTTTTCACATGCTGGAGTTTGGCACCGTGAGCGGCGGCAAAAGCCGCCAAAGCACCGACTTGGTAAATGATGTAGTTTTTGGCCTCCTCAGGCGTGATGACCATGTTTCGTCGGCCAAAGCCCATTAGATCAGGAAAGCCGGGATGGGCGCCGATGCCAATGCCATGTTCCACGGCCATCTGAACGGTCCGGTCCATGACCATGGGATCACCGGCGTGCCAGCCGCAGGCGATATTGGCGGAGGAGACGTATTGGATCACCTCCTGATCCATCCCCAGAGAGTAATTCCCAAAACTCTCACCCAAGTCGCTGTTCAGGTCGATACGGCACATAGTAAATACCTCCTGTTTTATCATCGGGAACGTGACCAGGCGGACTGCTGACAAACAAAAAGCACAAAGGAATGCAGTAGACCATTGGTTTACAGCACATCTTTGTGCTAGCACAAAAGAAAACATGGACAAAAGAATTGATGCAGCCGTCTTTTATCAGAATTTCCCATCGCTATACTTTATTGACATGGAGTATACGTGTTTGATATGGATTATAGCACGGAGCAAAGCCGAGCGCAAGAAGCGTGGAAACATTTCATAAAAAATTACGGGAAGTCTTGCGATGGAACCCGGAATATAGTGAAAATTATGACAAGGACTGACGGCGGAAAAGGGCGTGTAGCCGCGTTCCGTCGTGGCCAGGGAGTAAAAAATCTTTAAAAAAGTTTTGTGAGGTTTAAGTTAAATTTAGGTTTGGCCGTTATGATGGGCACATCAAAGCAAGGAGGAACTGCCCCATGAACAGCACCCCATGTGTTTTTGAGCGACATGAGATGAAATATCTGTTGAACGACCAGCAGCGGTTTGTACTGCTGCAGGCGATGCGAAACCAGATCAAGCCGGATCCGCATGGCGAGAGCACCATCTGCAATCTCTATTATGATACGCCGGATTTCCGTCTGATCCGCAAATCTCTGGAAAAGCCTGTCTATAAAGAAAAGCTCCGCCTGCGCAGCTACGGCCCAGTAAAACCGGAACAGGAGGTTTTCCTGGAGCTGAAGAAAAAATACAACGAGGTCGTCTATAAGCGCCGCATTTCCCTTCCGGAGCAGGCGGCGGACCGATTCCTGCGGGGCGATGCTCCACTGCCCGGGAAAAGTCAGATCGGGCGCGAGATCGAGTACTTCCTCTGGCTTTACCAAAGTCTGACCCCGGCGGTTCATTTGAGCTATGACCGGACCGCTTACTTTTCCAAAGAAGATCCGAATCTGCGTATCACGTTTGACCGGAATATCCGTTGGCGCAGGGAGAACCTATCCCTGACGGCACAGCCCGGCGGGCAGCAGATCCTTGCTGCGAATCAATCTCTCATGGAGATCAAAGCCGGAGCCGCGCTTCCGCTGTGGCTGGTGAAACTGCTGAATCGGGAGCAGATCAGCAAAACCTCCTTCTCCAAATACGGAATGGCCTATGAGTCCATTCTGCAAAACAAACTTCAGAAAAGCAGAGGTGTCTTTTGTGCTTGATTCCATGTTTTCCAGTCTTTACACCGGCACTGCCGCCACCATTACCCTGAGCGGCTTTTGCCTGAGTCTGGCTGCCGCCCTGATTCTGGGCGCGGTCCTCACCGCCATTTATACCTATAAAACCACCTATACCAAGAGCTTCACCGTGACCATGGCCCTGCTCCCCGCCATCGTCAGCATTATTATTATGATGGTCAGCGGCAGTCTGGGAGCGGGCGTGGCAGTTGCCGGTACATTCTCCCTGGTTCGCTTCCGCTCGGTGCCCGGCACGGCCAAAGAGATCGGCGCCATCTTTCAGGCCATGGCGGTTGGTCTGGCCTGTGGCATGGGCTATCCCGGGTTTGCGGCGCTGTTCACCGTGATCATGGCCGCCGTGAGCCTGCTGTATGCAAAGAGCAGTATCTGGGAGAAAAAGAACGCGGACCTGTGCCGGACGCTGCAGATCACTGTTCCCGAGGACCTGAACTACACCGGCGCCTTTGACGACCTGTTCACCAAGTACACCACGTCCGCCAAACTTATACGCGTCAAGACCACCAACCTTGGCAGCCTGAATAAGCTCACCTATGAAATTACGCTTGGGCAGAACAACACCGAAAAGGAGCTGATCGACGACCTGCGCTGCCGCAACGGCAACCTGGAGATCAGCGCCTTTGTCCCCCAAACGGACACCGGTATCCTGTAAGACCATTCAAAATCGAATAGCGGCACGGATCATACGCCGCAAGGAGGACTCCATATTATGAAAAAGAAACTCATTGCCCTGGCCATGTCGGCGGTGCTGTGCATCAGCCTGGCGGCCTGCGGCAATACCAAAACAACCGGCGCTTCCATTTCGGCGGAGACCGTCTCCGCCACCACCGCTGCCGCCGACGAGATGTTCACCGACCGGGACTATGAGACGGACTATTCCGACTTTGTGACCATCACGCTCTCCGACGGCAACACCAGCGCCGAAGGCAGCGGCGTCACCGTGGACGGAAACACCGTCACCATCACCGACGAGGGCACTTACCTGATGACCGGGACGCTCACCGACGGGCAGATCGTGGTGGATGCGGCCGACACGGCCAAGATCCAGATCGTGCTGGATAATGTCTCCGTCACAAGCCAGGGCAGCGCGGCGCTCTATGTGAAGTCCGCCGACAAGGTGTTTCTCACCATGGCCGAGGGTTCTGAGAATGCCCTTGCTTCCTCCGGCGAGTTTGTCCAAACCGACGACAATACCGTTGACGGCGCAATTTTTGCCAAGTCTGACCTGACCATGAACGGAAACGGTATCCTTACCATCGCCAGCGAGACCGGTCACGGCGTGGTAACCAAGGACGATTTAAAGATTACCAGCGGCACTTATGTCGTCACTGCGGCGGCTCAGGGTCTCGCCGGCAAGGACAGCGTCCGCATCGCCGCCGGTACCGTTACCATCACTGCCGGGAAGGACGGCATCCATGCGGAAAACTCTGAGGACACGACCAAGGGCTTTGTCTATATCGTGGACGGAACGTTCACCATCACTGCCGAGGGCGACGGCATCTCCGCCTCGGGCACCGAGACCATTCTGAACGGCACCTATGATCTGACCACCGGCGGCGGAAGCGCCAGCGCTGCGGCCAAGATCGGCAATGATATGGGCGGCGGCATGCGCGGTGGCTGGAACAATACCGATGGGACCATGCCTTCCGGCACGCCGCCTACCGACAGCGGGACCGCGTCCACTGCGTCTACCTCGGATACCGCAGTAGAAGCGACCCCAATGGCGGACACCACCACCACGACCACCGCGGATACCACTTCCGATGATTCCACCTCCACCAAGGGCCTGAAGGCCGGTGGCGATCTGGTTATCTCCGGCGGCACGTTCATCATCGACTCCGCAGATGACGCAGTGCACTCCAATGGAAATTTGACGGTTTCGGGTGGGGAGTTTACCATCTCCACCGGCGACGACGGCTTCCACGCGGATGCGGCCACTTCCGTCTCCAGCGGTACCGTGAACATCACCGAGAGCTATGAGGGCATTGAGGGCGCGACCATCGTCATCTCCGGCGGCACGATCAGTCTGGTGGCCTCGGACGATGGACTGAACGCCGCGGGCGGCAACGACGGCTCCGGCAGCATGGGCGACGACGCATTTGGTTCTGACTCCGGTTACTTCATTGCCATTTCGGGCGGAACCATTACCGTGGATGCCGGCGGCGATGGCATCGATTCCAATGGCGATCTGACGGTCTCGGGCGGCACGATTTACGTCTCCGGTCCAACCAACTCCGGCAACGGCGCGCTGGACTATAACAGCAACGCCTCCATCACCGGCGGTGTGATCGTCGCCGTGGGCGCCACCGGTATGGATCAGAACTTTGGCTCTGATTCCACCCAGGGCTCAATCCTTTATCAACTCGCTTCCTTCCAGGCAGCGGGCACGGTTGTGACTCTGAAGGACTCCGGCGGCAACGTGCTGGCTTCCTACACCCCAGCCAAGCAGTTTCAATCTGTGGTGATCAGTGCCCCCGGCGTGGCAAGCGGCAGCACCTATACCCTGACCGTGGGCTCTGAGACTGAGACCATCGAGATGACCGATACCATTTACGGCACCGGCTCGCAGATGGGCGGAGGCATGAACGGCGGCCCCAGCGGCGGCATGGGCGGAGGCCCGGGCGGCGGACATCCTTCACGGGGTGGGCAGGATGCTACCACAAGCGCCACCATGGCGCCGGACACCAACCAGACTGCCACCAACGGCTGATCGAAAAATCCAGCGCGCTTCCTCGGCCAAGACAACGGCGGTGGGAGCGCGCTTTGACGCATAGTGATGGGACAACAAGAGGCGGGGCGTGCTGGGTTTGTGAAGGAAAATTTGGAGGAGCGGACTGAGCGCCTGACCCTTTGCGGGGAGTAAAATAACAAGGAGGCCACCCTTTTGGGTGGCCTCCTTGTTATTCCGCGTTGGCCTTGCTTACGGCATATTGTAAAACACTGGTACATCGGTTGTTTTTCAAAAATAATTCTTCAAATTCTGATGCGGGAGCCGGTCTTCCGAAAAAGAATCCCTGGACTTGCCGACAATTGAGACTTGTTAAAATATCCAGCTGTTCCTGCGTTTCTACGCCTTCGGCTATTGTAGCAATCCCCATAGAATCCGCCATCGAAATCAATGCTTTTACGACCTGAATCGCATTGGGATTATCTTCAGAAAGCTGATCGATAAGAGTTCGGTCGATTTTGATACGGTCAAACGGGAATTTACTTAAATATCCGAATGTGGAATGGCCGGATCCAAAATCATCCACAGATACGGATATTTGCAGATCCTTAAGCGTCTTGAATACTTCACTTGTTTTACGATTACACTCTAGCAGGATGTTCTCGGTTATTTCTGCGTCGATCCAAGTCGACTTAAAATGTTCATTGTTGATCAAATTTTTTATAATACCGAGGAAGTCATCTTCAATAATTTGTTTGGGAGAGATGTTAATTCCCATTTTCAGATCCATTGAATATGTGGTATTCCACTTTATAACCTGCGTGACGGCCTCATTTATCACCCAACTGCCGATTTTTATAATCGAATCAATTTCTTCGGCGATCGGAATAAATTCGTTCGGAGAGATTAACCCGTGCTCGGCGCTTTTCCAACGGAGGAGAGCTTCCGCGCCAATCAGTTTTTTTGCAGCAATGTCGAATTGTGGTTGGTAATAAAGTTCAAAGTCCTTTTCAATATTTGCCTTTCGCAAAAGAACTTCAATTTCATTCTTTTTTCCCACACTTTGAATGAAAAACGGGTCATAAAACACGTATTTGTTATAACCTTGAGCTTTCGCGCGATACATGGCAATATCTGCGTTTTTCATAAGAGTGATTCTGCTGTCAGCATCAGAAGGATATACCGCAATTCCAAGACTCATTGTGATATGGAGCTCATGATCATTTACCAACAACGGGAGTCTGCACGTACCGACGATGTCCTCGGCGAGCTTCGCGATGTCATCGTGGGAAAGCTTTCCACGTGCAAACAGTGCGAATTCATCGCCACCCAGTCGTGCAATTAGGGCTCTTCCGCTGCTTTGTGACTCTATTCTTGCGGATATGTCGATCAACACCTTATCGCCGACGTCATGTCCTAACGTGTCATTGATCGTCTTAAATCGATCGAGGTCAATTAAAAATACAACCAGAGTTTCGCCTTCCAACAGATCAGCGATGGCCTCGTCAATGGACTTAGCGAAAAAGCGCCTGTTGTGAAGTTTCGTAACGGTGTCATGATTTGCAAGGTGGATCAGTTCCCCATACTGCTCCGCAACCCTCTGTTCAAGCGTCGTATTCAGTTCTTTTTCTTTCTGGTACAGCTTGTCCTTCTCAATAGAAAGATTCACCTGATCGCTTAATATTTTGTATATAAATATGGCAAACAAAAAATGCATAAAATCTGCGATAACAAAGCCTTCGCTCATGAGCGCGGCAAAGGGAAACAGAAATAGAAACAGCCAAGTTCGGCGAAACCCAATCCCCGGTTTGATTTCTATCTTGCAATCAAAATCCAAGAGGGATTTCCGCAATCCGCCTAGAGACAGAAGCAAAAGCGATGCTGCATAGGAAACATCAATCAATGAATTCGGTATATACTGATCATTTGAAAAGATATAGTAATAATACAAATCAATAAAGGCAAAAGATAAGATCCCAATTCCGAATAGCACAAGATACACCGGCACATTTTTGTTACGGGACGAGAATGAAATGATCAGGATGCCTACAATCATAACAAAGTCGAGAATAATGCTGATGGCAGAACTGAAACCGTCCTGCATCAGCAGGTCGATCCACGCGTTGTCTTTGTGAAAAAAGTTGATCCAAATAAGCATAATGCTTGCAATCGCCAGTATAACCGAATCCAGCAAAAGCTGTACGGATCGCCATCTTTTGAATTGATAGTATGAAAAAATCATAACACCGATAAATAAAAAAACATTTGTCAGAGAATAGATATAGGTAATTGCTATATTCTCAACCGGGTCTAAGCGATGCAAAAAAAGGATCAGCCAAAGGAAATCGGCAACAAACCAGGAAAAACAGGCTAACGCAAAAAACGGAATGGCGCGGCCTGTTGACTGTTTGGTTTCAGATTTAAGATAGGAATATACCAAAACAGAAGTTGCAAGAGCGGCATTTAATGCCGACAGAATGTTGCATGATAATTCATGCTCAAGCGCGGATGCAACCAGATATGCACCAATGACGACGATCCCTGCGAAGGCAAAAAGGGAAAGTGTTAATTTCCTTTTTATCATTATTTTATCCCCGTATAGTTATTCAATTATTTTGTCAATAATACTTGTAGTATACAAAAACCATTAAATTTTGTCAAATACTTCTGTGTTAACTGGGATAAAGCTGCCGTGCGCTTTTCATGCCATATGCATTTTTGGGACACAACGTTCCATCGGGCATATCCTCCCCCTGCGCCGCATAGGATGAAGCAACAAGAGGCGGGGAGTGTTGCGTTTGTGAAGGGGAACATGGAGGAGCGGGCCGAGCGCCTGGCTCTTTACATCATTGAGAACCGGGCCACGGTCCGTGCCGCCGCACAGAAATTTGGAATTAGCAAATCTACCGTACATAAAGACCTGTCGGAGCGGCTTCCGACCTTTAACCGGACCCTGTACCTCCTGGCAAAGCAGGTGCTGGATGAAAATAAGGCCGAACGTCACATCCGGGGCGGCATTGCCACCCGCCGCAAGTACAAGGGGGTCTGATACCGGATCCAAAAGTTCGCACCCAAGACAGTTGACAGCCTCCGTTCCCGGGACTAGAATAAGAGAAATACCGAGCATACCGTTGGAAGGGGGCGGCGTCCATAGAGATTCATGGACTGCAAAAAATGACGCTGCTGGACTACCCTGGAAAGGTAGCCTGCACGGTGTTTCTGGGCGGATGTGACTTCCGCTGCCCCTTCTGTCACAACGGGACGCTGGTGGATGGCTCTGCCCCCGCCGCTTTGGATGACGGGGCACTGTTGACTTTTTTGAAGAAACGCCGCGGACTGCTGGACGGGGTGTGCGTCACCGGGGGAGAGCCCCTGCTGCGGCCAGATCTGACGGAACTGCTCTGCGCCATCAAAGCGCTGGGGTTTTTGGTGAAGCTGGATACCAACGGAACCCAGCCTGACCGGCTGAAAACGTTGGTGGAGCGCGGTCTGGTAGACTATGTCGCGATGGACGTGAAGAACAGTCCGGCCCGGTATGCCCAGACGGCTGGGGTGCCCGGGTTGGATTTGAACGCCGTTCGGGAGAGCGTCTCCTTCCTGCTGTCCGGGGCAGTGGACTATGAGTTTCGTACCACCGTGGTGAAGGAATTCCACGACGAGAACTCCTTCCGGGATATCGGCCTATGGCTGACTGGGGCGAAACGGTACGTGCTCCAGTCCTTTGTGGACCGGGATACGGTGCTGTGCCCCGGCCTGCATTCCTATTCCAGGGCTGAGCTGGAGGCATTTGCGGCGATGCTCCGACCCTTGGTTCCGACGGTAGAACTGCGTGGCGTATAGAGAGGGTGCGGGCCCTTTTTTCTGGTGCTTGTCGCCGGACCGCAAAAAAACTTTGGCGAGGATGACGGTTGTCATCCTCGCCTTTTTAACAATATATTGTGTTTTTTGAAATTCTACAAATCAATATATTGACGATGGTTTGGGAACATGATATATTATAGGAGCGTTAAAACGGCCAGAGCGGCGCTTTGGCTTATCATAAAAAAGTGGAGGGCGATTCTTTATGTACCAGGTGACCAAACGGGACGGCACTGCCGCCGAGTTTGAGATTGGAAAGATCGGGGCTGCCATTACCAAGGCATTTCAGGCGTTGGACAAGCAGTTTCACCCCAGCGTCATTGACATGCTGGCCCTGCGGGTGACCGCAGATTTCGAACCTAAGATCCGGGATGAGCGTATCGCCGTGGAGGAAATTCAGGACAGCGTGGAAAAAGTGCTGTCCGAGGCTGGTTATGCCGATGTGGCCAAGGCCTATATCCTGTACCGCAAACAGCGGGAGAAGGTGCGCAACGTCAACTCCGCGCTGCTGAACTATAAAGACCTGGTGGATAACTATCTTCAGATCAATGACTGGCGGGTCAAGGAAAATTCCACGGTTACCTACTCGGTGGGAGGATTGATTCTGTCCAATTCCGGAGCCATTACGGCCAATTACTGGCTCAGCGAGATCTATGATCAGGAGGTTTCCAACGCCCACCGCAACGCGGAAATTCACATTCACGACTTGAGCATGCTCACCGGCTACTGCGCCGGCTGGTCGCTGAAGCAACTGATTCAAGAGGGGCTGGGGGGCATTCCCGGCAAGATTACGTCCTCTCCCGCCAGTCATCTTTCCACCTTGTGCAACCAGATGGTAAACTTTTTGGGCATCATGCAAAACGAGTGGGCGGGGGCCCAGGCCTTTTCCTCCTTCGATACGTATCTGGCCCCCTTTGTCAAGGCGGATCACCTGACACAGAAAGAGGTCAAGCAGTGCATCCAGTCCTTTGTCTACGGGGTGAATACCCCAAGCCGCTGGGGAACGCAGGCCCCCTTCTCCAACATCACGCTGGACTGGACGGTACCGGGCGATCTGGCAAATCTGCCGGCCATCGTAGGTGGCAAGGAAATGAGCTTTACGTATGGCGACTGCAAGAATGAGATGGACATGGTAAACAGGGCCTTCATCGAGATCATGATCGAGGGCGACGCCAACGGCCGCGGTTTCCAATACCCGATTCCCACCTACTCCATCACCCGGGACTTTGACTGGTCGGAGACGGAGAACAACAAGCTGCTCTTTGAAATGACCGCCAAGTACGGTACCCCCTATTTTTCCAATTATATCAATTCGGACATGGAGCCCTCCGACGTGCGGTCCATGTGCTGCCGCCTGCGCCTGGATTTGAGAGAGCTGAGGAAAAAGTCCGGCGGCTTCTTCGGCTCGGGCGAGTCCACCGGAAGTGTGGGCGTGGTGACCATCAATCTGCCCCGCATCGCCTATCTGGCCAAGGATGAGGCCGATTTCTACCATCGGCTGGACAAGCTGATGGACATCTCCGCCCGGTCGCTGAAGACCAAGCGTACGGTGATTACCAAGCTGCTGGATGCGGGCCTGTACCCCTATACCCGGCGGTATTTGGGTACCTTTGCCAACCACTTTTCTACCATCGGGCTCATCGGCATGAACGAGGTGGGCTTGAACGCCAGGTGGCTTCAGGCTGATTTGACCCAGGAGAAGACCCAAAGCTTTGCCAAGAACGTGCTGAATCATATGCGGGAGCGCCTCAGCGACTATCAGGAGGTCTACGGCGACCTGTACAATCTGGAGGCTACCCCCGCCGAATCCACCACCTATCGTTTTGCCAAGCATGATAAGGAGGAGTTCCCCGACATCATCACCGCCAACGAGAACGGCACCCCGTACTACACCAACTCCTCCCACCTGCCCGTGGGCTATACCGAGGATATCTTCTCGGCCCTGGACGTTCAGGACGAGCTCCAAACGCTGTATACCTCGGGCACCGTCTTCCACGCGTTCCTGGGGGAGAAGCTGCCCGACTGGAAGGCGGCGGCCAATTTGGTGCGGAAGATTGCAGAGAACTATAAGCTGCCCTATTACACCATGTCTCCCACCTATTCGGTGTGCAGCGATCACGGCTATCTGGCCGGGGAACAGTACATCTGCCCCAACTGCGGGAAGGAGACCGAGGTATACAGCCGAATCACCGGCTATTACCGCCCGGTGAAGAACTGGAACGACGGAAAGACTCAGGAATTTCAGGATCGGAAGGTGTATGATTTGGGCCACTCTACCCTGCGCAGGGAGGGTAGGGCAGAGCGCGCAGAGAGTGCGGTGACCGTCGGGGAAATCGGGACCGAGGGGGTTCCGTCTGGTGATCTGATGCTCTTTGCCACCCGCACCTGCCCCAATTGCAAGCAGGCGGAGGAACAGCTCCGGCAGGCCGGAATTCCCTGCCGGAAGGTGCTGGCGGAGGAGAATCCCGATCTGACCACCCGCTATGGCGTCCGTCAAGCCCCCACGCTGGTGGCCGACGATGGGGTTGACCCGGTGAAGGTGGTGGGTCTGGGGGCCATTCGGCAGTTTATCCAGGACAACCGTCCGGCCGACGTAGGCTAAGTCTCCAGAACCGTTGCTTTTTTTCCGTGGAAGAAGTATGAAGAAGTATCATGAAAACAGCCCCGCATACCGGGGCTGTGAGGCTGTCAAAAAAACCTCATCCGAAGGGTTCGGAGGGAAGGATAATTGGAAAGGGAACCGTCAGGGTTCCCTTTCCTGCCCAATCAATAAAAATCTCATAACTTTTTTAAAGAGTTATGAGATTTGTGTCAGCCTGTGGAATAAGTCCAAAGGACTTATTCCACAGGCTGACAGCCCCGCATACCGGGGCTGTTTTTTGTTTCCAACAGGGGGAGAAGAGCGAAAACGGCCAGGTCGGCCAACCGGAGAAAACCCGGGTGGAAGTCACCTTTCTTGACCCGAATGTGGATACAATAAGAGAGAAAAGCCATATTAGACGCGGCTTATTCCAATCAAATGAGACGAGGTGCAACGAATGTATGACGTCATTATTGTAGGCGGTGGGCCTGCCGGGCTGACCGCCGGGCTGTATGCCGCCCGGGCGGGCAAGGATGTGCTGGTGCTGGAGGGAGAGAGCACAGGGGGGCAGATCAATTTTTCCCCCGTGGTGGATAACTACCCCGGTTTGCCGGGAGTGAGCGGCAGTCAGTTTGCCGAGAGCCTCACCCAGCAGACGCTGAGCCAGGGGGCGCACGTTCGGCAGGAGACGGTGTCGGTTCTGCGCACCCAGGGCGGGCGGGTCGAGCTGACCACAGAGAAGGGGCGGTACACCGGCACGGCGCTGGTGTTGGCCACCGGCGTCACCCATCGGAAGCTGGGCCTGGCGGGAGAGGACGAGCTCATCGGTACGGGGGTGTCTTACTGCGCCGTGTGCGACGGGGCCTTTTATCAGGACCGCCCGGTGGCGGTGGTGGGGGGCGGTGATACCGCCCTGCAGGAGGCCCTGTTCCTGTCCGCCCGTTGCGCCAAGGTCACGGTGATCCACCGCCGGGATCTGTTCCGGGGTGAGAGCCGCCTGGTGGAGCAGCTGCGGGAGCGGGGCAATGTGGAACTTCTGCTGAGCCACCGTGTGGACAAGCTGCTGCACGAAGAGGAGGGGTTGACCGGGATTCGGATCATGGATCTGAAACAGGGACAGGCCCGTGAGCTGGCCGTGGACGGCCTGTTTTTGGCCGTGGGGCAAGAGCCACGAAATGAGATTTTTGCCAACCTGGTGATGACCGACGACCGGGGCTATTTTCTGGCCGGAGAGGATTGTGCCACCAGCCTGCCCGGCGTGTTCGCTGCCGGAGACTGCCGGGTGAAACGCGTGCGACAGCTTGCCACTGCCGTGGGCGACGGGGCGGTGGCCGGGCTGGCCGCCAGCGCCTATGTGGACGAGCACCGGGGCTGAGCGGTGAAACATGCCTCCCGGCCCATGGCGGTGTGTGGTGTGCTGGCCGCCCTGTCCGTGGCCCTTATGGCACTGGGTAGCGCCTTTGGGGTACTGGTCTACGCGTGTCCCATGCTGGTTGGGGCAGTGGCGCTGTTTCTCCGGCAGGAGTATGGGGTCCGGTATGCCCTGGCCTTCTGGGGGGCGGTGGGCCTGCTGGCCCTGCTGCTCGTCCCCGATCTGGAGATGTCCGCCCTGTTTTTGGGGCTGTTCGGCTGGTATTCGGCGGTCAAGCCTGCGCTGGATCGCCGTTCCAGGGCCGCGCGGTGGCTCATCAAGGCGGTGCTGTTCAATGGAGCGATCCTGCTGATCTATGCTGCTCTGCTGTGTCTCTTGGGCTTGGATCGCCTGGAACTGGGCGGGCCGCTGGAGAACGGGGGTTTGCTGCTGGTGGGCAACCTACTGTTTCTTCTCTATGACAACATGCTGGACAGGCTGTCCCGCACTCTGTTTCCCCGGCTGCGCCGCCTGCTGCCTGGCGCTTGAGAAAAATTCGCTCCCGAAAGGAACGTTTTTGTGGAATACTATTTTGCCCCTATGGAAGGGGTTACCGGCGCAATTTACCGCACCGTCCACCACCGGTATTTTCCAGAAGTGGACAAATACTATATGCCGTTTCTTACCCCAACCCAGGATCATGTATTTACGCCCCGGGACCTGCGCAACACAGCGCCGGAACACAACCGGGGATTCTGGGCCGTCCCCCAGCTGTTGACCCGGAATGCGGAGGACTTTCTCTGGGCGGCCCATGAGCTGTATGCCATGGGCTATGACGAGGTCAATCTGAACCTGGGCTGCCCCTCGGGCACCGTCACTGCCAAGGGGAAGGGGGCCGGTCTGCTGGCGGATCCGGAGGCACTGGACCAATTCCTGGATGGGATCTTCTCCCGCGTGGAAGGGGCTGTCTCCATCAAGACCCGGCTTGGCATGACCCGCCCGGAGGAATTTTCGCGGCTGCTGGAGGTGTTCCGGCGGTACCCCATCTCCCTGCTGATCATCCACCCGCGGGTGCGGCAGGATTTTTACCGGGAGCCGGTGCGCCTGGAGGCGTTTGAAGCTGCTCAGACACGGTATTGCGGCCCCCTGTGCTACAACGGTGGACTGGTCACTGCCCAGGGTTGCACCCGGTTTCAGGCCCGTTTTCCAACGGTGGAGCGGGTGATGATGGGCCAGGGCCTGCTGGCAAATCCGGCCCTGATTCGGCAGGCCAAGGGGGGAGCGGAGCTGGAGCGGGAGGAGCTGCGGGCGTTTCATGACGAGCTGTATCACAGCTATCTGGAGGCCTTTGGCAGTCAGCGCAACACCGTTTTCCATATGAAAGAGGTCTGGAGCTATCTGAGCCGCCTGTTTGAGGGCGTGGAAAAGCCGCTGAAGCAGATCCGCAAGGCGGAGGATTCCGCCGCTTACGAGAGCGCGGTCAGCCAAATCTTTTCCGGCCTGCCTCCGCGCACGGACGCGGCATGGGAAAACGAGCCGTGCTGACGGGAAGAAATACTGAGTAAGGAGCAATTTTATGGACGCTCGAGTGAAGCACCTGATTCTTGCCACCATTCCATACGCTGTCGTGCTATACGTGTTCTATTTGTTGCATTATATTGACATTTTGGTAATTGCACAGATCTATCTTCCGATTTATTGTCTTTCAGTGGCGGCAATTCGTGGGAAGAAGTACTGGGTTGGTCACGTTGTTTTAATCTCGGCTGAACTTGGGCTGATTTCAGAGTATGTCATCCATGTCATGCACCTGGACAGGCCGACTATGGCCGGAGCTTTTCTGAACGTGCTTGTGATTATCATTGGCTTAATCGCGGGCATTCTTCTTCAGATCAGGATGGGAAACAGAAAGTAGATCGATCAAAATAAACGGATTACAAACTGAGCGGTCCACTCCCCCATGGGAGCGGACCGCTCAGTTCGTAAATATAAGTTAGGGCTGTTCCAGCAAAAATTGTCCGATGTGTTCGACGGCCTGTCCGGCCCTGGGAAAGGGATACAGCTGGAACACATGCCACATGTCGTTCCACACCTCCAGCTGGCAGGGAACCTGGGCTGCGCGCATCCGGTCCCGAAGGCGGATGGAGTCGGACAGTAAAATTTCCTTGCTCCCCACCTGAATCAGGGTGGGAGGAAACCCGGAAAAGGGGCCAAACAGAGGGGACAGCAGAGGAGAGGACAGATCCTGCCCCCCGGCATAGACGCCGCGGACCGCCTGGATGTAGTCCAAGGTCAGGGTGGGATCCAGCTGGGCACGCTCGGTATAGGACTTGCCGCTGGCGGTCATGTCGGTCCAAGGGGACAGGAGGACCAGACGGGCGGGCAGACTGCGGCCGGCCGCCTTTAGCTGGTGGCATAGGACCAAAGCCAGGTTTCCTCCGGCGGAGTCCCCCGCTACCACCACGTCCCGGGCTCCGTAGCCCTGGTACATGAGATAGTCCCAGGCCGCCATGGCGTCGTTTACCGCCGCCGGAAAGGGGTGTTCCGGAGCCAGACGATACTCAAAGCACAGGGTATCCCAGCCGGTGCAGTGGGATAACTTGGAGGCAAGCGGCCGGGAGTAGCCCAGGTTGCCGCTGGTGTAGCCGCCCCCGTGGCAGTAAAGGATAGCACGGTGCCGGTCGTGGGGACGGTCGGGACGGACCCAGGCTGCGTTTATGCCGTTCAGGTCAAAGGGGTGCCACCCCATGCCAAGCATGGGGGAGACCAGACGGCCCAAAAGCTCCTGACCCGCCCGCTGGCGCTCCAAATCCTCCAGATCCATAGATTCCGGAGAGGTGGTGGAATGAATCGCCTTCAGGGCCCGCATCATCGGGGCGAGCCGACGCTTCTCCGCGGCCCGGTCCCGGTCCTCTCGGGCGGAGGAAGCGGGAGGAGAAAGAGACGTCAACGCCATAGGGCCTCCTTTCAGCACTGAAATCCTGCGGTCCTGTTACAGCTCCACAAGAAAAAACGTTTTATGTTGTGGGAGTATCATATCATAGGAAAGGGGAAAAGAAAAGGGAGAAGATGGCTTTGCTTGTGGTTTGCCTGGGAGTATGGTAGAATTATTTGAAACAAATAGACGGAAGTATGGAGGGGAGACTCGGGTGTCGGAACAGAAGGGAAAACCAAATTGGTATCGCCTGGACAATGCGGGCGTGCTGTATTCCGCGCTGCAAAAGGAGAATTACTCTCCGGTTTACCGCTTTTCGGCGGTGATGATCGAGTCGGTGAATCCGGAGGCCCTTCAGCGGGCGGTGGATCGCACGATGCCCCGGTTCCCCGTATTCCATATGCGCATTCGCCGGGGGGCATTCTGGTACTATCTGGAGCCCAACCAAAAGCCGGGTCCCTTTGTCCGGCCGGATATCGCCAACCCCTGTCAGCCCATGCGCTTTGGAGAGGATAACGGCTGGCTGATCCGCTTTTTTTACTACGAGCGGCGCATTTCGCTGGAGGTATTCCACGCGTTGTCCGACGGTGCGGGGGCGCTGGTCTTCTTTCGCACTCTGCTGGCGGCCTATCTGGAGGAGCTTGGGCACCCCGTCCCGCCGGGGCCCGGCCTGTTGGATTGGAACGAACCCTTCCGGAAGGAGGAGTTGGAAGATGCCTATGCCCGCTATGCCGGGCCGCAGGTGCTCCGCCGCGGCCGACAGAAGACGGCCTTTTCCAATACCAGTCAACCGGAGCGGTTCTATACCCTGAATGTGACCATTGGTTTTTTGCCGGTGGATCAACTAAAGCAGGTCGCAATCAAATTTGGTGTCTCGGTCACGGAGTATCTGGCGGCGGTGCTGCTCCAGGCTATTCTGGACAATCAGAAGGCGCTTTCGCCCCGGCATCTCAAGCCGGTGGCGCTGAATGTGCCCGTCAATCTGCGCCCCTGGTTTCCAACGGAAACGCTGCGGAATTTTATTTTCACCACCCGGCTGTGCATTGATCCGGCGCTGGGAGAGTATACGTTTCCCGAGATTGTTCGGTATGTCCACGATTCAATGCGCCTGCATCTGAACCGCCAGGAGATGCAGGCCATCTTTACCAGAAATGTGCGGCTTACCACCAACCGCCTGCTGCAGGCCATCCCTATTTTTTTAAAAAACCCCATTATGGCGGTGGCGTACCAAAAGACAGGAGTGGTGCCCTTCTCGGCTACCTTTACCAACCCCGGGGTGTTTCGGGTGCCAGAGGAGATGGAGCCTCACATCCACCACATGGAGGTCATCCTGGGACAGGCCACCCGGCCGGCCCCCCACTGCGCTTGTATCAGCTATGGGAATAGGATGGCCGTTACCTTTGCCGGAACCGGCGTATCCAGCGAGACGGAACGGCGGGTTTTTACCCATCTGGTGCGGGATGGAATTTCGGTCAAGGTGGAGTCCAACCGTGTCAAATAGAAGCGGTCGTTCGCAGGCCGCTTTGTTGTGCGCCAACCAACTGGGAGGAATGTTATGTCCTATTGTGTCAACTGTGGGGTGGAGTTGGATGCCACCGCTGAATTTTGTCCCCTGTGCCATGCCCCGGTTTGCAACCCCGCTCAGCCCGTGGATGGGGAAGACCCTACGCCCTTTCCCACGGACCGAAGGGAGGTGCCGCCGGCCTCGAAACGGGAGCTGGCCATTTTGATTTCGGCCATGCTGGTTTCGGTTTCGGTATGCTGTGCGCTGCTGAACCTGATTTTGCGGGCTCAGCGCATCTGGTCCCTGTATGTGATCGCCGCCGCGGTGATGGTATGGGTCTGGTTTGTTCCGCCGCTGCTGCGCCGGGGCAGGCCCCTGCGGTTTCAGGGCGGGATCAATCTGCTGGCTGTAGCGATCTATGTGTTGCTGATTGCTATGGATTTGGATGGCTGGGACTGGTATTGGGGCCTTGCGCTGCCCATCCTCTTGCTTTTGGGTGTAATGGCCCTCTTTTTAGATGGATTGCTGCGCAAGCGAAAGCGGAGCGTGCTGTCCGGACTTGCTCTGATTGTGGGGTCGGTTGGGGTGTTCATGGTAGGAGTAGAACTGCTGGTCGACCGGTATATCCGGGGAGTGTGGTCTCCGGGTTGGTCCCTGGTGGTGCTGACGATCTGTCTGGCCCTTGTGATCCCCCTGATCGTTGTACGTCGGGTGCCCTCTCTGCGGGAAGAGGCGCGCAGAAGGTTTCATATGTAAACACGGCGATGTACAACGGCGAAAGATGATTGACACCCCGGCGCTCCGGCCCGGTGGGAAGATGGAAGTCTCGGGTGTTATTCCGGCTCTGTTGTATAGAAAAAGGACAGCCATTCGGCTGTCCTTTTCTATATTCTGTTCAAGTTCTTCGGGAAGATCGACTGGGCCGAAGAACGCGATACCTCCGGCTGTTTTGCCGGGTGGGGATCAAAAGAACTGTTGTTCAAAAAAATCGTTACTGTTCATGCCGGATTTTCGCACCGCACCATTCAGGAAGCGGCAGATGCCGATTCTGCCGCGTGTTCGGTCAGAGTTACTTGTAGATCAGCTCCTGATAGACCACATCTTCCGCCTGATGCTTCAGAGTATTCATCCGGCCCGCCCACTCCATCGGATCCCGGGCCTTCAGCTCCTCCGTTACCCCGGCCTGAGCCTTCATGGTCTCTATGGTCTGCTCGATCTGCGTTCGGGCCGTTCGGTCGATGCCCGCCAGATAGGCGGTCAGCTTCCCCTGAGTCAGCAGTTTGATGTATGTTCCCTTCCGGTGCTCCTGTAGGTAGGACTTCCGCAGCATCCCGTACTTTCCATAGGCCTCTCCGCTCTCCTCCAGCAGCAGAGCCGGCAACAGATACGCACCGCTCCACCGATAACTCGTGTCCATATTCTGTTCCTCCTTGTAAAAATCCTTCCCGATCCAGGCACTCCGGCGACGTTCCGGCTCCCGCAGGATTCCTGCTGAACCGTCGTTCACCGAGGCACCCAGACAGGATACCACCTCATAGGTGTCGAAATCCCGCAGATGGGAGAACTTCTCCAAATCAATATATGTTCCCGGCTGGAAGCCGCACCGGGCCACGCTGTCTTTGTTGTCTGCCGGACAAAGACGGCTGACAAGCCAGCAAATAGAACATGGATGAGGTTGGAAATTGTAGGGAAAAACAAAAAAGCATCTATTTAAAATAAGTAAATTGACCGATATATATATAGCTGAAATTCAAGATTCTTTTCGGTGACAGGGAAAAAGGAGTGTATGGATATGGAAGTTTTGCCACAAAGTGATGACGGCAACAAACGTTCATCTGAACTTGAACAGAAGGATTCTCTTCCAATAGACGCCATGATACATAGTTCAATCTCAAACGATGGACTGAAGGCATTTCTGAATATAGAACCGCCGGTTGACGGCGGTGCCGGGCCTACCCTTGAAGCAATCACGGCCGAATTAACGATGAAGAATATTACGTATCAGGTGGATGACGAAAAGCTGAACGACCTGGTTGCAAATCCGGTTTACCACCTTGACGTTCTGGTTTCCAGCGGATTGAAACCGGTTGACGGTGTAGATGGTACCGCAACCTTTTTGATCAGGACCAAAAAATCCGCGTTTAAACCGAAAACAGATGAAAACGGGAATGTGGACTATCATGATCTGGATATGGTGGAGAGTGTCGCACGGGGACAGACGCTGTGCACGATTACGCTGCCCACGGAAGGGACCCCGGGCATTTCGGTCCAGGGAAGAGAGCTACCGCAAAGAAAGGGAAAACCGGTACCGTCCTATCTGGGCCGGAACACTGAGCTGAATGAGGATGGGACTGCAATCTTGTCCAAAATCGACGGACAGGTGGAGTTTAATGGGCAACAGATCAATGTGGAAGAAACATTTTATGTCAAAGGGAATGTGGACATTTCCACGGGAAATCTCCAAGTGAACGGCAATCTTGTCATTCGGGGCATGGTTTTGCCAGGATTTGCGTTAAAGGCCGCTGGAAACATAGAGGTTGAAGGAACCGTGGCGGACGCCACAATCAAAGCAGGCGGCGATGTCAAGTTACATAGCGGCATTACGGGCGGAAAGGTGCACTGCGGCGGTGATTTTGCATGCAAGTATATTGAGAACAGCCAAATATTTGCCGTGAGAGATATTAACGCGGAATCGATTGTGAACAGTGACGTGAAGTGTGGGAAAAGTATTGTCATTTCGGGGGCGATCGCGAAAATTATTGGGGGAAGCTGCATTGCGGGTGAAAACATTGAAGCACACTGCATCGGGTCTCGGGCCAATATAAAAACAAAGCTGGAGCTGGGTACGGATCCGGCCGTAATCGAGCGGCAGCAGAAATTGCTTGCTCATATTTCTGAGATGGAGAGCCAGAATAACAAACTAAATCCCCTGATTGCCATATTGCAGCAACTTGAGGCGAACAACCGATTGACTCCAGAGAAAAAGCAGGCGCTTGAAAACGTTCAATATACGTATGAAACCAATATGCAGTTATTGGAAGTGGAAAAGAATGAGCTGGAAGAAATCGCCCAGTCCATTAAGGCCAAAGGATTCGGACAAATTCTATGTTCCGAAACGATTTATGCGGGAACACAGATCACCATTGGAGATGCAAGTCTAACTATAACCGATGCGCTGAATCATGTTTCCCTGTATTATAAAGACGGAGAAATTTGTGTGGGTATGAGTCGTTAATTTGATCAAAGCATTGTGACGATGAAGTTCACCAGATAAAATTGGCGGTTGCGTTCCGTAGCGGTTCATAAAAAGCAGCACCCCGATCGTAATTCAGTATGTCATACTGAATTACGATCGGGGTGCTGCTTTTGCTGTTATATGTTTGCGGTACCCATAAGCGGGCGAGATCCCACTCAATCAGATGGGGATGCTCATCCGCCGAAAAAAGACTTGAAGAATGACACGAAATAATATATATTGACATATGTCTTTACACATAAATTGACACATAAGCGCAGGAGCGCGCATTCACGTGTGAAAGTCCTTATGATTGCCGCCGCCGGTTTGATCAATATTGAGTTGAATTTATTAAGTTTAAACAAATTACTTGTATAACTTTTGAATTTATAGATCATTCTTTACTTAAGCGTCTTTTAAGTAAAAGTGCGGAAATATGGGATGTGTTCAGAGCTTTTTTCGTTTGGAGAATCGTCCAAAATGCACACCGTTTCGTCCGTTCAATCAAAGTTCAGCAGTTTCATATATCTTCGAAAGGATTTGTTTCATGAACAACAAAATAGTTGATGATATTCAGGCGCTTAAGCAAAAACACAATGCGATTCTCTTATCGCACTATTACCAGCGGCCGGAAATTCAAGATGTTGCCGATTTTGTCGGTGACTCTCTTGATTTGAGCCGGAAAGCCAAAAACACCGACAACGATGTTATTGTATGCTGCGGAGTTTGGTTTATGGCCGAAACCGCAAAAATATTGAGCCCGGACAAAACGGTTCTGATTCCGGAGCCAAATGCGGGCTGCCCAATGGCAGACATGGTTACGCCTGAAGATATTCAGCGGCTGAGACGGGAATACCCGAACGCAGCCGTGGTCTGCTATGTCAACTCCAGCGCCGAAATTAAGGCGCATTCCGATATCTGCTGTACGTCTTCCAATGCGGTCAAAATTGTAACGTCACTCAAAGAGAACCAAATTATATTTGTGCCGGATCAGAATCTTGGCCATTATGTTTCGACGCAGGTGCCAAACAAGAAGATCGTTCTGCACAGTGGATTCTGTCCCACGCACCATCGGATGACACCTGACGATGTGTTGTCTGCGCGCGCCGCTCACCCAAATGCCCTCGTTCTCGTTCACCCGGAATGTCCGCCCAGCGTCATTTCACAGGCGGATTATGTGGGCAGCACGGCGCAAATCATTGACTACGTGACAAAATCCGATCAAACAGAATATATTGTCGGAACGGAAGGTGGAATTTTACATCATCTTAGTAAAATGAATCCGGGAAAACGGTTTTATCTTCTTGGCGATTCCATGGTTTGTCCGAACATGAAAAAGAACTCACTGGAACAGGTTTACCTTTCGCTGCGGGACATGCAGCATCCGGTGGACCTGAGCGATGAAATTATTTCTAAGGCCGCACTTTGCCTCGACCGGATGTTTTCCGTGTTATGAGCGCGAAGAAGTGTGCTGGAAAGGGTGCAGGATGAACCGTTATTTGTCCCAGATCAATCTTGAATCGGCAGCGCGCACCGATACGGACGTTGTCATTGTCGGAAGTGGAGTCGCAGGGCTGTATATCGCGCTTTGCCTGGATTCCTCCATCCGCTGCGTTGTGTTAAATAAAGCCGGGATCGAAAACAGCAGCTCCATGTACGCGCAGGGTGGAATCGCCGCAGTTCTGAATTTTAACAAGGGAATGGACGATACCAAACAGCATTTCGAGGATACTTTGATTGCCGGAGCCGGCCTGTGTGATGAAACTGCCGTCTCTGTTCTGGTGAATGAGGCACAGGAAAATATCGAACAGCTGATTACATTGGGCGTACCATTCGACCGGAAAAACGGGGATCTGCTGCTGACACGGGAAGGCGGACATCGGAAAAGACGAATCCTTCACTGCGGAGGGGACGCGACTGGAGTCGGCATTACAAAGCAGCTCTATTCGGTTGCGCTGAGCCGTAAAAACATCACCATGTTCGACCACTATTTTTTGTCTGATATTCTGACCGATGAAACTGGTGCGGCAGGAGTTCTTGCGTTGGACGATCAGGGCAAGCCGCATTCTTTCTCAGCGTCCAAAATTGTCATCGCTTCGGGCGCTGCCGGGCGTATCTATCGCAATAGCACCAACCCAATCTGCTCAACAGGCGACGGAATTGCGGCAGCAATGCGCGCGGGAGCAGAACTTTGGGATATGGAGTTTGTCCAGTTTCACCCCACTGCATTGATTTATCCAAATGAGTCCGGACGGTTTTTTTTGATCTCCGAGGCGCTGCGGGGCGAGGGCGCCATTTTGCGCAATCGGCGCGGGGAAGCGTTTATGCAGGAGGTTCACCCGCTGAAAGATCTTGCTCCCCGTGATATTGTTGCGCGGGCGATTGTCCGTGAAATGGAAAAACATGACATCCCCTGCGTATATCTTGACATTACTTCTCGGCCTCGCAGTTTTCTCGAAGAACGGTTTCCAACGATATATGCAGGGTGTATGGACCGTGGAATTGACATTGCAAGATATTGGATTCCTGTTTTTCCGGTGCAGCATTATTTGATGGGCGGCATAAAAACCGACTTAAATGCTTGCACGAATATACCGGGGCTTTATGCCTGCGGAGAAGCTGCCTGCACGGGCGTTCACGGGGCTAACCGACTTGCAAGCAACTCGTTGATGGAATGCCTTGTGTTCGGCAGGCGCTGTGCAGCGCATATTGAGAAAACCTTTGAGGAAAGAACAAAGGCCGTGCAGTTCGAATCAACAAACGGGGAGAAGCCGAACATGGATTTTGATTCGATTGCAAGTGAGCTTCGCACAATCATGACCCAGAAATGTGGAATTTTACGCAATCAGGTAGATATGGACCAGGCCGAACGCTGGGTCAACAAACAGCTGGCCCAATTTGATCGGCTTGAATTGACCAGCAAAAAGGGAATTGAAACCCTGAATCTGCTGCAAGTCTCCTCTGAAGTGATCAAGGCCAGTATCGCGAGAAAGAAAAGCGTCGGTGCTCATTACCGCACCGACGAGGAAATGTAAAGTGGGAGGAATCATTTTGTTCAGTCATTTTCAGATCGACGACCTGATCCGGCGGTCGCTGGAGGAGGATATCGGAACCGGAGATGTCACCACCAGTTCCACTGTCAGCCCGGACCGCATGATCGGGGGACGATTTATTGCCAAGGAGCCTGGAATCATTTGTGGGTTTCCCATCGTCAGGCGTGTTTTCCAGCTGTTGGATTCCGAGATTAAACTGAGCTGCAACGTGCAGGAAGGCGGCTCAGTCATGCAGGGAGATATTGTGGCCGAAATTTCAGGCCCTGCGCGGCAAATTCTGACCGGAGAACGGGTTGCGCTTAATTTCCTCCAGCATCTTTCCGGAATCGCGACCAGAACCCAAGAAGCGGTTGCCCGCATTGCCGGGACAAAAGCGGTTATCGCGGATACAAGGAAAACGACCCCTGGGCTGCGTGTTCTCGAAAAGTATGCCGTTCGCATGGGCGGCGGCTCTAACCACCGTTCCAACCTGTCCGACGGGATTCTAATTAAAGATAACCATATTCGTGCGGCCGGCGGGATTCGAAATGCGGTGGAGTCAGCTCGTGCAAGGGCGGCGCATACCCTGAAGATCGAGGTGGAAACGGAGACCATGCTTCAGGTTGAAGAGGCGCTTTCCTGCAAGGCGGACATCATTATGCTGGATAATATGACGATAGAAGAAATGGCAAACGCAGTGGCTTTTATTCATGGGAGGGCCTTGGTGGAAGCCTCCGGCAATATGGGGGAAAAGGATTTAAAGGAAGTCGCCTCCACCGGAGTCAACATCATTTCGATCGGCGCGATTACCCACTCCGTCCGCGCGCTGGACATCAGCCTGCGGTTTGAAGACTGAGAACCCCTTCCAAACCTGATTGCCGAAGAAAGAAACCCACCCTAAAATCTAGGGTGGGTTTGCTTTGATTATTCATGATTAAAACAGATCGGGATAGGTATTTCAATACCTATCCCGATCTGTTTTAATGGTGGAGACAACAGAACTCGAATCTGTGACCTCTCGCGTGTGAGGCGAGCGCTCTACCGGCTGAGCTATGCCTCCATATGGAACGGCGAAAATAAAGGTGGTGACCCGGACGGGACTCGAACCCGTGTTGCCGCCGTGAAAGGGCGGAGTCTTAACCGCTTGACCACCGGGCCGTCTATACATATGAAATCGGACGATCGTCCGTTGCTTTTTATGGTAGCGGCAACTGGATTTGAACCAGTGACACCCCGGGTATGAACCGAGTGCTCTAGCCAGCTGAGCTATGCCGCCATGTCTGTCCATCTCGAACAGGCAAGAGCAAGTATAGCTGATTTGAACGCGATTGTCAACAGAAAAATTTAATTTTTTGCATTTTTTGCACACTTGGCAACAGCGACAAGATCGGGGTCAGCGCAGCAGAACCGAAAGGCCGAAAATGAGAGCCGCGGGCACCAGAGAATTCAGGGTAAAAGGCCGCTCCATTAAGGCGCGGATCAGAAGGATGACCGCGGCCAGGCGCAAAAACCAGGGCAGAAGGGCCAGGATAATGGCGAATGGAATGGCGAAAAGGACCATCGCCAGCATCAGGACGGGGATCGAAATGAAGCAGATAAGCGATAGGGTCAACAGCGGAATCATCAAAACGCCTCCTCAAATTAGATGCTGTTATTGTATCATCCAATTGTGAAAGAAGAAAAAAGCAGGGATTAAAATTCTCTGAAATTCTCGCCCGGTCTGTGTGCGCGTTAACTGCCCCGGAAGCGGTTCCGGAGGGGAAAAGGGGAAAGAAAACGGGGGCCGTCCGACCGACGGCCCCCGAGGAAAGGAACGGATTACCGGAAGTACTCAGCCCCGGACTCGAACAGCGGCTGATGTTTGTTGCCGGGGATGTTGACCCCCACAAAGGGGCCGCGGCGCTCCAGATGGCCCATCTTGCCGAACACTCGCCCGTCGGGGGAGAAGATACCCTCAATGGCCTCCATCGAGCCGTTGGGG
Source organism: Lawsonibacter sp. (assembly GCA_050251755.1). Lineage (GTDB taxonomy): Bacteria > Bacillota > Clostridia > Oscillospirales > Oscillospiraceae > Lawsonibacter. The sequence continues at coordinate 31,579 of JBFWME010000009.1, forward strand.
TTGACCTCAATGTCCATAGATGGCTGGCCGCTGAGGTCTACATACTGGGTGGCTACCTGGCCATGGGCGATCAGGTCGTCGATGACCTTTTTGGGGCCTACAAAGCGGCCCTCTCCGTGGGAGATAGGAATGGTGTGCAGGTCGCCCACCTGGTTCTTCAGCATCCAGGGAGACTGGACGGAGGCCACCCGGGTGGTGATATACCGCGACTGGTGGCGGCCGATGAGGTTATAGGTCAAGGTGGGGCAGGTTTCGTCCATGGGGCGGATTTCCCCGTAGGGCACCAGCCCCAGCTTGATCAGCGCCTGGAATCCGTTGCAGATTCCCAGCATCAGACCGTCCCGGCGGTTCAGCAGGTCCAGAATGGCATCGGTGAGCGCCGGGTTTCTCAGGAAGGAGGCGATAAACTTGCCGGAGCCGTCGGGCTCGTCGCCGCCGGAAAAGCCGCCGGGGATCACCACCATCTGCGCGGAGCGGATGGCCCGCTCCAGGGCCTGGGCGGACTGGGCCAAAAAGTTGGTGGTGAGGTTGCGGACGACCACAATTTCGGGATCAATACCCGCCCGCAGACAGGCTTGTGCGGTGTCGTATTCGCAGTTGGTTCCGGGGAAGACGGGAATGACCGCTTTGGGCTGGGCCACCTTGTGTTTGCATACAGCGGGGGACCGCTTGTCCCAGGAGACAACGTAAACCGGTTCGTGAGAGCCCGCCTGAGTGGGATAGACAGTCTCCAGCACACCCTCGTTCAGGGAGAGCAGCTCGTCGACGGAAGCGGAGTCGTTGCCCATGGTGATGACCGGGGCAGCGGTGGTGACGCCCAGCTTTGCCGCACAGGGTAGGCCGACCTCCTCCGTGAGCTCGGCCACGAGAGAGCCGAAAACCGGGGCGGAGAGGGAGACGTCGGAATCCAGGGTAAAGCCGATCCGGTTGCCAAAGGACATCTTCATCACAGCCTCGGCAACGCCGCCGCCCTCTACAGCCCAGGCGGATTTCACCTTGCCGTCCCGGCACAGGGCGTGAAACTGCTCCCAGACTCGGCGGCAGCCGCCCGGCTCCTTGCTGTCCTGGGGCGCGAAGAGGTAAACGGGGTGGCCGGCTTCCTTGAACTCGGGAGAGAGAACTTCATCGGCGTTCACAGGGGCGATGGCGAATGAGATGAGGGTAGGGGGGACGTCCCGATCCAGGAAGGAGCCGGACATGGAATCCTTACCGCCGATGGCGGCACACCCCAGTTCCAACTGGGCGTCCAGCGCTCCCAGCAAAGCGGCGAAGGGCTTGCCCCAGCGCGTGGGCTCGCTGAGCAGCTTTTCAAAAAACTCCTGGAAGGTAAAGTAGGCCTTGTTGTAATCGGCGCCGGCGGCCACCAGTTTGGCCAGGGAAGTGACCACGCCCTCATGGGCCCCCAGATAGGGGTTCTGGGACATACGGTCGGGATCAAAGCCCCAGGCCATGACGCTGGCCTGGTCGGTCTCCTGGCCGGGGAGAACGGGGAACAGCGCGGCCATAGCCTGGGCAGGGGTGCGCTGCGTTTTGCCGCCGAAGGGCATCAGAACGGAGGCGGAGCCGATGGAGCCGTCAAAGCGCTCGGTCAGGCCGCGGCGGGAGGCGAATTTCAGATCGGAGGCCAGCTCCCGAAGGGAGAGGCGGGCAGCTGCGGCCTGGGCGGGACCATAGTCCGGGACAGAGACGGAGGCGTGTTTCACCGCGCCGTTGGTATTCAAAAATTCCCGAGACAGGTCGGCGATCTTCAGGCCCTTCCAGTGCATGACCATTCTGGGCTTCTCGGTGACGGTGGCCACCTGATAGGCCTCCAGATTCTCCGCTTCGGCGGCCGCGATGAACCGAGTCGCATCCTTGGGGGAGACCACGACGGCCATGCGCTCCTGGGACTCGGAAATGGCCAGCTCGGTGCCGTCCAGCCCGTCGTATTTTTTACGTACGGCATCCAGGTCGATCTCCAGGCCGTCGGCCAATTCCCCGATGGCCACGGACACGCCGCCGGCGCCAAAGTCGTTGCACCGTTTGATGAGGCGGGTCACGTCTCCGTTGCGGAACAGGCGTTGGATCTTCCGCTCCTCGGGCGCGTTGCCCTTCTGGACTTCGGAAGCCATGGTGGCCAGGGACTTTTTGTTATGGCTTTTGGAGGAGCCGGTGGCCCCGCCGATGCCATCCCGCCCCGTGCGGCCACCCAGCAGGATGATGACGTCCCCGGAGGCGGGGCGTTCCCGGACCACGTTTTCCGCTGGAGCGGCACCTACCACGGCGCCGCACTCCAGACGCTTGGCGATGTATCCCTCGTGGTATACCTCGGCCACATGGCCGGTGGAAAGACCGATCTGGTTGCCATAGGAGGAGTAGCCGGCCGCGGCGGTGGTGGCCAGCTTGCGCTGGGGCAGCTTGCCCTCCAGGGTCTGGTCGAACGGCACCCGGGGATCACCGCCGCCGGTGAAGCGCATGGCCTGGTGGACGTAGACCCGGCCGGACAGGGGGTCACGGATACAGCCGCCGATGCAGGTGGCGGCGCCGCCAAAGGGTTCGATCTCGGTGGGGTGATTGTGGGTTTCGTTTTTAAACATGAGCAGCCAGTCCTGCTCCTTGCCATCGACTTGAGCGGGGACGTGGATGGAGCAGGCATTGATCTCCTCGCTCTCGTCCAGTTCGGGGAGCAGGCCCCGCTTTTTCAGAGTTTTGGCCCCGATGGTGGCCAGATCCATGAGTGTCTGGGGCCGCCGGGCTGCCTTCTCCGGGCCATATACCTCTGAGCGGGCGGACAGATACCGCTCATAGGCTGCCTGAATGGCGGGGTCTCGGATCTCCGCGCTGTCCAGGTGGGTGGAGAAGGTAGTATGGCGGCAGTGGTCGGACCAGTAGGTGTCCACCACCCGCACCTCGGTCATGGTGGGGTCCCGGTGCTCCTCGTCCCGGAAGTAGGCCTGAAGGAATTTCAGGTCGTCCAGATCCATGGCCAGGCCCAGCTGGGAGAGCAAAGTGGAAAGACCTGCCTCGTCCAGATGGAGGAACCCCTCCACCGTATCCACATGGTCGGGAATCTCGTAGGTGCGCGCCAGGGTTTGGGGCTTGTCCATGGAGGCTTCACGGCTCTCCACGGGGTTAATGAGATAACCCTTGATTTTTTTTAGGTCGGAGGACGACAGCTCACCCCCCAAGAGATATACCTTTGCGTAAGCGATGAGAGGGCGGTCCGCCCCGGACATGAGCTGGATGCACTGGGCGCAGGAGTCGGCGCGCTGGTCAAACTGCCCCGGCAGAGCCTCCACGGCCAAAACGGTGTGGGGGTAGTCGGGGAGCGGGAACGTCTCGTCATAGACCACGTCTACCTGGGGCTCGGAGAAGACGATGACTTTGGCCTGGTCGTAGACGGCGGGGTCGATCTGGTCGGCATCGTACCGGTTCAGGATAGCGACGGACTGCAGGGGCTGGATGCCGAGCTGCTCCTGAAGCGCTTTGCACAGGCCCTGGGCCTCCACATCAAAGCCGGATTTTTTTTGGGAATAACAACGGTAAACACTCATATCCATTCCTCCACGATAATCGTAAGATTAGTCTCTCTCTTATTGAATCCGCCAATCCTCCAGGCGGTAAAACACGTTGCCCTGTACCGGGGCAAGACCGGACAGCCGGCCCCATTGAGTGAGCACAGAGCCATTTTTAAAGCATATGGGCGCGATGGGAACCTGGTCGTTCAAATAGGTGAACAGGACTGCGGCGGCTGTCTGGCGGCCTGTCCCTTCGGCCATGCGCAGGGAGGCCAGGAGAGTGTCCCCTTGGCCGTCCTGCCACCGGCCATAGTTCAGCGCGCCGCCGGAGTCCAACAGGGGAGACAGATCAAAGTCCGCGGTGAGCATCACCTCGCCCAGGTAGAGATCGAAATTCCCTGTGTTCAAGGCGGCGACATAGTCGTCAAAGGCCAGCTTGGACACGGTAACCGACATCCCGGCAGCGCTCAGTTGATCGGCGATGCGCTGGGCGGCGCCGGCTTTGGCGCTGTTCTCGCTGTTGACCAGCAGCACCAGGGGGCGGCCCTGAACCTTCAGATTTGTCAACTCATCCGCCAGCTGTTCCGGGTCATAGGAGAGCGCCTTGGCCAGCGTGTCGTCGTATAGGGGGCTGAAGGGATGGATGGGGAGGGCGGCAGCCACGGCATGGCTGGCGTAGTCGGCCTGGACGATGGAGTCCCGGTCGATGGCCCGGGTCAGGACCCGGCGGACTTCGGCAGTGCGGCACAGGCCGCTTTGGGTGTTAAAGCCCAGATAGAGAAAGTCGGTGGTGGCGTAGTCCCAGGTCTCATAGCTGCCGGAATAGCCCAGGGCGTTGGTGCCCATCAGATCCGCATCCACCAGGCCCACGTCCCCGGCATCAAAGGTGGAGACAAGGTCATCGGTTTTGGAGGCGGTTGTCAGAGGGATTTCCTGGACGGGAACCGGTTTCTGCTGCCACCAGTCTGTTCGGGCGAGGAGGGTCATGGTATCTCCCTGGCCGGACAATCGATACGGTCCGGTACCCAGAGGACGTTCCCCGTCGCTAGAGGCGATGGGAATGTCCAGCAGGGCGGGCAGGGTTCCGTTCGGGCGGCTGAGAGTGATGGTGACGGTGTCACCCTGAGCGGTAACGGCGGTGACATCCCGCAGACGCTGGGCATAACGGGCCGCCTGTCGGGCGGTGTTCAGGGCGGCGGCCACAATCTCCCCGGTGAGGGGAGTGCCGTCGGAAAAGGTGATACCGGAACGGATGGTAAAGGTCCAGGACAGCTTGTCCTCGGAAGCGGAGCCGCTTTGGCACAGCACCGGGGTGGCCTGAAACGAGCTGTCGACCTGAAACAGCGGCTCATAGAGCAGGGGGGCCAAGGTCAGATTGGCCCGATTTTCCGCCAGAGCGGGGTGAAAGCTGTATGTGGGATAGGCTGCCAGGGAGAAGGGGATGTCCACCGGACACGAATTTTCCTGGGAGCCGGAACCCTGGGACACGGAATCGTCCGGGTCACCGGAAGATTCGCCGGGAGCGCCGCAGGCCGCCAGAGTGAACAGCAGTGCGGCGGAGAGAAGAAGAGAAAACAGTCGTCTCATAATCATTCCTTTTCACAGCAGTTGGATCATGGCAGCCATGCTGCCCCGTACGCCCCCCTGGACCCGGTGGGACCAAAAGGTATCTAACTGGCATGCGGTGCAGGCCGAACAGACCGCAATGCGCTCAGGAGTCAGGCCGGCCAGTTCCAGCCACCGGACGTTGGCCCCCTTCAGATCCACGCGATACTTCTTTCCCCCGGGCAGGGGGTGGATCAAGGGCTCGGCCTGCCGGCCCAGGCTGGAACGCAGGCCGTCCGGTACGTCTGCGTGGGTCTCAAAACAGCATTGCGAAATGCCGGGGCCAATGGCAGCCAGAAGATCGCCGGGGGCGCAGCCATAGTTCTGAATCATCGCCCGGGCCGTCTGTGCGGCAATGCCGGAGGCGGTGCCCCGCCAGCCTGCGTGGGCGGCGGCGACCACCCGGCGCACCGGGTCATAGAAGAGAATGGGGATGCAGTCTCCGGAAAAAACCGTCAGGCATACCCCGGGCCGATCGGTGACCAGACCGTCGGCCTCGCAGACGCCGGGGGCGGCGGGGTCTGACATGACGTCTTTTTCGGTGACCGGGCGGATGCGGCAGCTGTGGATCTGGTGATTTTTCACCAGAGCGTTTGCGTCGGTGCCCAAAGCGGCGCAGAAGCGGCAGAAATTTTCCCGCACATTGGCAGGGTTGTCCCCTCGGTTGGCGCCCAGATTCAAACTGTCCCACGGGGCGGGAGAGACGCCTCCCGGCCGGGTAGAAAAGCCGTGGGCCGTCCCGGCCCAGGCCGGATGAGTACAGCAATAAAAAGGAACGCCATGGCGTTCCTCCAGGGTAATGTCCATGGCTGTCCCTCCTACTTGTCATGATGTTTTATTTTATCCCAAAATCCTACGTCTGACAACCCGTTACAAAAGAGAAAAGCACATATGTTTTCCCATCGAAAGGGGGCGTTCTGCCAAAAAATGCGCCTGAGCTCCGCGGCTACAGCTGTTGCAGCTCCCGCAGGGTGTCCTGGATGGCCTTGGGCGGCAGATACACCTTTGCCATTTCCACCAACTGCTTCAAGGTAAGGGTTCTGGATGCGTTTACCAGGGGATGCTGGATCAGCTTGCCGAATCGGCGCTGGAACACTGCTTTGGACTTTGGATTGTCCAGAAGCTCGCCCACTGTGATAGTTTGATTTTTCAAATCCAAACGAGATCACCTCCGCTTCCAGTCTATGCTGAAAATGGAATAACTTGCCTGGGAGTTCCTTGACTTTCTGGGGCTGAATCGTTATACTTGTCACAACCTAGACCAACGAAAAGGAGCTGGCCCCTATGGGCAGACATGATGTTCGGACCCTTCTCATCGCGGCTGATACGGCTCTGCGGAAAAAACGCACGGTGGCCACGGTCTATATCCTGCTGCGCTTCTCAGTTCTTGGGGTGATGGTGGCTCAGTTTTTCAATGGGAATTTTGAAAATGTCTTTTTATGCCTTTTGACGCTGATCCTGTTACTTCTGCCCACCATTGCGGAACGGTCTCTCAAAATTGAATTACCAAACACCATGGAGATTATTCTCATGCTGTTTATTTTCTCCGCGGAAATTTTGGGAGAAATTCGGGCCTTTTACACCACATTTCAGGGATGGGACACCATGCTCCACACCCTGAATGGATTTTTATGCGCGGCCATTGGGTTTTCTCTGGTGGATTTGCTGAACCGGAACGAGCATTTTTCTCTGTCGCTCTCTCCCACATTTATGGCCATTGTGGCCTTCTGCTTCTCCATGACCATAGGCGTGCTGTGGGAATTCTTTGAATGTATCATGGATCAGTTCTTCCTGCTGGACATGCAGAAGGACACCGTGGTAAATAGTATTGCCTCCGTTATGCTGGACCCTACCGGCGGAAACACCCCGGTGGCCATTCGGGGGATCACCGATGTGATTGTGGTGGCGGATGGAGAGAAGATCTCCCTTGGATTGGGTGGGTATCTGGACATCGGACTGCTGGACACCATGAAGGATTTAGCTGTCAACTTTATCGGGGCGGTGATCTTTTCCATTATCGGCTATTTTTATGTAAAAAGCAGAGGAAAGGGAAAATTTGCCAGCCGGTTTATTCCACACGTGTTGGATGACCAACCGAAAAATACCAACGAGGAAACGAAAAAAATAGAAGCATAAGATGGCTCCTGCCGTCTATACTAAGATCATCCCAAGTGGAGGAGGATTTTCGTATGGATTCGAAGTCTTTTGGTACGAATTATAAGTCTTGCAACACCAGCATCGAGTGTAGTGTTTCCAGCTGTGCGTTTCACAACGAGCCCCATAATTGCTGCTCGTTAGAGAGTATCAAGGTGGGCTGCTGCGACAGCTCTCCAACCAAGCAAGAAGGAACTGAGTGCTCGTCCTTTAAGCTGGGCAACGTAAAGTAAAAGTTTTTTCAAAGACAGAGATCCGCTGTGGGACAGATGACCCGCGGCGGATCTCATTTCATTTTTATAATTAAAAACAAAACAATCCCGTGCAGTTCCGCTGGCGTGAATTGCACGGGATTGCGCAGGTTCGGGGAAATTATGACAGATGCAGCCCATAAAATCCCACCAGGGACAGAGCCATCAGTCCGGCGGTAAGCAGCAGGATGGGAGTACCCTGAAAGCACTTGGGGCAGTGTTCAAAGCTGACTTCCTCCCGAAGGCTGGCAAAGCTGGCCAAAGCCACCGTGGCCCCGATCCCGCCGAACAGCGAGAACACCAGGGCGGAGCCCAGTCCGTAGCTGCGTTGGGCGATGAGCAGGGCGGAGCCCAGCGCGGCGCAGTTGGTGGACACAGCAGCCAAATTGCCATCCATACGGCGGGATAGCTCGGGCAGATAAGCCCGGATGAAGAACCGCAGCCCGGCCACCAGGCCGGGGATGAGCAGAGCCAGGAACAACAGGCGGTAGTGCTGCCATCCAAACCGGGTAATCACCAGAAACTCGGCCAGCCAGGAGCACAGGGCGCCCAGCACCATGACTGCCGTCAAGCTGTAGCCGGTGCGCAGGGCGTCCAGCGGATCCTGAAAAGACTGGGTCCGGGTGCCGATGCCCATGCAGTTGACCAAGATAAAATTTTCCGATAGCAGCGCGGCCAGTGCCACTCCGGTCAGTTCTAAAAAAGCCATACAAATGCCCCTTCCCGAAGCGAGACGTTTCTGTCGGACAGATTAGACTTCTCCATCCACATAGTCCACGGCTCCTCCTTCCGTATCCAAATTGGCGACGATGGCCAGCGCCCGGTTGACCCCCGAGGTAATCGCCTGGGAGGTGGCGGTGGCGCCGGAAACCGCGTCGACCGCATTGCTGCCCGAGGATCGGAGAGTACCCGATTTGCCGACGTACCGGCTGAGCGCCTCCGGCGTCATGGCCTGCGTACCTACGCCGGAGGTTTCACGGTGGTCGGTGACGGCTACGCCGGTGACCTGACCGTTCAGATCGACGCCCACCTCCATGGTAATGATGCCGCTGAAGCCTTGGGCCTGAACTTCCACGCAATAGCCGACCAGTTCGTTGTCCTGGCTGTAGCCGGCCAGAATGCTTAGTGCGCCAGCGGTTCGATAGGGAGTCTCCGAGCTGAAAGCGGCCTGGGGCATGACCTGAGCGAGAAGCTCCTGCTGAGCCTGAGCCTCGGCCCGTGCGGTGTCCAGATCGGTATAGCGGTGGACGGCAAAGATCATCACCCCGACGGTCAGCACCACTGCACCGAGATAGCCCAGAGACTTGGCTCGGGCGCGGATCTGATCCAGGTGCTCCTCGCCGGGCATTTTGCCGCCATGAATCAGATGAAAATGAGGATCTGGTTTGACGAATTTAATTTCAGACAGACTGCGGCGGAGGTGGCGGGCCAAGTCCCAGAGTACGGAAAAGCGGCCCGCGCCAAACCGCCTCGGCATTCCGGCCCGATCCAAAAACCATACACAGCAGTTCATAGTGAGAATGGCCCAGCCGACCCCCTCCGGGTAAGAGCTGTGGTAGCGCAGCAGCATGGTCAGCGCTCCGCAGCCCACGCCGAACATCATTTGCCCCCTGGGGGTGACGGGAGAGGTGGTGGGGTCGGGGGCCAGGAAAAAGGCCCCCAACAGCAGACCGCCGCTGAGCAGCTGGGCGGCCATCCAACGGACGGGATCGACCCCCTCCCCGGGAAACAGCAAGGCCAGCAGGGCAACCGTACCCAGATAAAAGGCGGGGATGCGGATGGAGATGACCCGACGCAAAATGAGATAACCGCCCCCCAGCAAAAGCATGAAAGAGGCCACTTCGCCCATGCTGCCCCCTTGCTGGCCCAGCAGCAGCTGGCTGAGGGACTGTGGGGGCAGAACGCCCCCGTGCAGATAGGACATAGGGGTGGCAGCGGACACCGCGTCAACCTTCCACAAGGACAGGCGATCCAGCGGCTGTGACCAGCTGGTCATCAGGACTGGGAAGGTGGCCAGTAGCATGCGCCCAGCCAGAGCGGGGTTCATAAAGTTTTTGCCAAGACCGCCGTAAAACTGTTTCACCAGAATGATGGCAAAAGCTCCACCCAGCACCGGAACCCAGTAGGCCGAGGTAGCGGGCAGACTCATGGCCAAAAGCAGTCCAGTGACGCAGGCGGACAGATCCCCAACCGTGTTGTTTTGGCCGGTAAAACGGCGGTAGCCATACTCAAAGAGAACACAGGACCCGATGGAAACGGCGGTGAGCGCCAGGACCCGGGGACCGAAGAAGAAGAGCGCCATGGCAAGGGAAGGGACAAGGGCAATCATCACGTCGGTCATCATGGAGACGGTGGTGGAAGGCTGTCCCACCTGAGGCGGGAGACGGAGAGAGCGGGTGGAATTCATCAGGCCTCCCCTCCCTTCTCAAGCAGCTCTTGGGCCTGATGGACCAATTCCAGCAGAGGAATGCGGGCAGGGCAGATATAAGAGCAGCAGCCACACGAAATGCAGTCCTCGGGGTGGAGTTTTGGAAGCTTGTACAGCTCGTTCTGGCGCAGGGCCCGGCTGATGAAGGTGGGGGCCAGATGCATCGGGCAGCAGGAGACACACTTGCCGCAGCGGATACACACCGATTCCTGCGTGGAACGGCGGCGCTCGAAGCCGGTCAGGCAGATCAGACCGTTGGTATTCTTGACCACCGGGACATCCAGATTTTGCTGGGGTGTACCCATCATAGGACCGCCGGTGAGAATGAGATCGGGCGTCTCCCGCAGGCCGCCCGCCGATTCCAGCAGGCAGTGCAGGGGGGCGCCGATGGGGACCCAAAGGTTCCGGGGACGGGCCACCGCGCCGCCGGCGACGGTGACTGCCCGGTGGGTGAGCGCGTTCCCCTTAAACAGGGCATCCTGAATGGCAAAGACAGTGGCCACGTTGAGCACAACGCACTTCGCGTCCAGAGGGGTTTTCCCAGAGGGGACTTCCCGCCCTGTGACGGTCTGGACAATCTGCTTTTCCGCCCCAAGCGGATACCGGGTGCCTACCGTGCGCAGTTCCACTTTTCCGCTGCGGCGGCGCAGGCGGCGCTCCACCGCCTCGGCGGCGTTCAGCTTGTCCCCCTCGGTGACCAACACCGCGCGCTGAGCCCCCAAAACCCGGGCCAGAGTATGAGCTGCCTGGAGGATTTTGTCGCTGCGTTCCAGCAGCAGCCGGTGATCGGCAGTGATATAAGGCTCGCACTCTGCGGCGTTGACGATCAGCGTGTCCACCTTACCCGCCGCCCCGCGAAGCTTTTCGGAAGTGGGATAGGCTCCGCCGCCCATGCCGGCAATGCCGGCCTCAAACACCCGGCCCAGCAGCAAGTCCAGCGTAACCTGCTCGGGAACCAGAGGTTCGGGCCGCCCGTCCCAGGGGGTGTCCTGCCCGTCGTTTTCAATGACAATGGCGGGGGAAGAGCCGCCCCATGGATGGGGGTGGTCCTCAATCGAAATGACCCGGCCGGATACACTGGCGTGAGCGGACACGGCCAGTCCGCGGCTACAAGCTACGGGCTGTCCAACTTCCACATGGTCCCCCGGTTTGACAGAGGGAGTGGCGGCGTCGATTGAGCTCATCACCAAGGGAATGATTACATGGTCAGGCGGATACTCCAACCGTGCAATGGGCTTGCGCCGTGTACTTTCTTTATGAGTAGCGGGATTGACTCCGCCGAAAAAGGACCCTCTCATTGGCTGACCTCCCCGTATTTGTCCGCTTTGGTTTGGCTGACCGGACGAAATACGTGCCGGAATTCAAGTTTCATAACGGAATACATCATAATCCAATCCGGCCCATTCTGTCCAGTCCCTTTCAAAAAAGTTCATACTTTACAAAAAGTGGCAGTGTGAGAGAAAAAGAAAAAATCGTCTGCCCCGACAAACGTCGGGACAGACGGTTGAGAGATGCGGTTGGAGTCAAGCGGGGGTTCAACCCTGAATATCGCAGCAGCGGCGGTCGCAGAAATGATCCCGGATCAGAGGGGTTACGGCCCGGTGATCCGGATGGTTTTGATACAACGGAAGGTCAGAGACCTCGTCCACCGTGGAATACAAAACCAGGTCGCAGTTGCTGCTGTCCAGGGGCGGACAGAAGGCCTGAATGTCCCGCAGACAGGGGATCTTGTCCTTCAGGGACAGAAGGGCGGGGACGACCTCCTCCCGGAGAGACTGGCGCTGAGCCTCATCCAGCTCCGGCTTAAAATTCCAGGATACGATGTGACGAACCATGAGAAACTACCTCCTAATAAAACAGTAAACAATTCATGAAAGCGGTATTCTCATTTTAATCCGGAAAATCGTCGCCGTCAATGGACCTTTTTTGCCACCGGAGGAAGGCGCTGAAGCCCCAGCTGCTCAGCGTGTTCCTCCACATCGGCCCAGGGGGCCAGGAAGGTATCGATCCCCGCCCGGTGTGCCACCTCAAGCTTACGGCGCAGGGTGTCCCCATCGTCAAACAAAACAAAATGGGCCCCGCTCTCCCGGCTCATATAGGTGTAGTAGCGGGCGCAAAGCTCGTTGGAAAAGAAGACCGAAGGGTGCAGCCGGGCCATCTGTTCCTCCAACTCCTCCCGGGTCAACGAGACGCCGCTGCCGGTGGGAGAGGGGAGGAAGAAGTCCTCCGCCGCCTTTTGGAGAGCCAGGACCACCCGATCCCGGCCAAAGCGCTCTTTTGCTTCCTCCAGCCGCACGGCAAGAGAGCCCCCGGACAGAGTGGAGGGAAGCATGACCCGGGCATTCGGAGCACAGAGTCCGTAGCTTTCAGGGACGTATAGGGGCCAGTCGCGGTGGGCAAACAGATCATCCAACTGGGCGGCAATGTGCATCAGAGGGGGCAGCCGTCCTTCAAAGTCCAGTATCGCTCCGGAAAAGCTCCGGGCCAGGCATTCCCGCATGAGCTCCTGGCAAAGGGGACCCACCCCGCCCAGACCGTCGAAGCCACGATTATCCAATACCATAACGCCCCCCTTGAGCGGCACGTTTCCCGACGAGCGCAGCAGGTGGGACCCACGGCCGATACGGTAGGCCAGGTGGGCTGGCGTTACGTTCCAGCCTTGGAGTGCGCGAAGCTGCTGGGGTGGAACAGTGATGAGAAAGGTGTCTTTTGTCATGGCAGGCTCCCCCTTGTCCAAATTCAGTGGATGTGATATACTACTTATTACGCCAAAAACAGTCTGGCTGGCATCCGGCCCATTTCACTGTATGCCGGACAAGTACCAGTTAGAACAAAGGAGGACACCCGCGTGCCCTTGTCACCTATCCCAAGAGGGGTTTACCCCTCGGTGCGTTCCATCCCGCCTCAGACGCTGGCGTCCAAAGGCATCAAACTGGTCCTGGCCGATCTGGACAACACCCTGGCTCCTTACGGGGTTTCGGTGCCATCGGCAGACGTGACGGCCTGGAAGGAGGCCCTCGCGGCGGCCGGGATTCAGCTTTTTTTGCTGTCCAACAGCCGAAAGCCAGGGCGGGCCCAGCGCTTTGCCCAGACGTTGGGGATTCCATATCAGGGACATGCGGGTAAACCCCAAAAAGTGGGCTATCTTCAGGCCATGAAGCGAATGGAATGCGGGCCGGAGGAGACCATTATGGTTGGCGACCAGATTTTTACCGATACGCTGGGCGCTAACCGTGCCGGTGTGACGCCGCTGCTGGTTCAGCCCATTCGCCTGGCCGGCAATCCGGGCCGGTATCTCCGCTACGCCGTTGAGACTCCCTTCCGCGTGCTGGGAAGGAAGCGGCCTTTTGTATAAATCCATGCCGCGCAGAAAAATAATTACAGACAGAGCGCCCGGCGGCGCACGGAGGGTTGCGCAGTATGAGTGGAACATTCGGTCCCGCAGGTAATTCCGACAGCTTTTCCAAGGCGCATAAGTCCTCGCTGGCGGCCCCGCAGTGGGTAGCCGACTTTGGCTTGGACTGCTACGAGTATCAGTGCGGAAAGGGCCTGCGTGTGAGAGAGGAAACCGCCCGAGCGGTGGGACAGAATGCCCGGGCGGCGGGAATCGCACTGTCCATCCACGCCCCCTACTTTATCAACCTGGCCAACCCGGATGAGGACGCGCGGAAAAAGACCATCGGATATATCACAGGAACCTGCCTGCTGGCCGAACAGATGGGAGCCGGAAGGATTGTCATCCACTCCGGAGCACTGATGAAACGGACCAGGAGGGAGGCCCAGGCCATCGCCATGAACTCCCTGAAGCAGGTGATCGCGGCCTGTGATGACCAGGGATTTGGACACATTTCCCTGTGCCCCGAGACCATGGGAAAGATCAACCAGCTGGGGAATTTGGACGAGGTGTTGGAGCTGTGCACGCTGGATGAACGCCTGGTACCCTGCATTGACTTCGGACATCTGTATGCCCGCTCCCAGGGAACGGACAACGGCCCCGAAGCGTTTGGGCGGATGCTGGACCGAATGGAAGCGGTGCTGGGCGCATACCGGGCCAGCACCTTCCACAGCCACTTCTCCCACATTGAGTTCACGATGAACGGCGGGGAGAAGCGCCATCGCACCTTTGAACACGACGACGGCTATGGCCCGGACTGGGCCCCTCTGGCCGCTGAGATTGCCCGGCGGGGCTGGTCGCCCACTGTGATCTGCGAAAGCGCCGGAACCCAGGCGGAGGATGCTCTGGTCATGAAGCAAACTTACCTCGGCTGTTTGGAGGGAAGAACATGAAGCGCTGGCTGGCATGGTGTTTTGCCGTTTGGGCGGTCGTGCTTCTGGTCGGCTGCGGATTGGGAAGCCGCGCCTATGAGGTGGAGCGGGATGGCCGGACCTTTTTCGTGAACCCCCAGGAGCACACCGTTTCCTGGGATGGGGAGACGGTGACCTATGCCACCGGCTCGGACGAGACGGCGGACTGGGTGGAGCTGACCTATCCGGACGGGGCCACCTTCCGACGCGCCTGGCAGGACGGCCGGCGCATCCACACCTCCGGCGCGGGATACGATCCAACACGCGATGTTCCGGGGGAAGTGCTGCTGGAGGTCCTGAGCCGCGAGGTGCCGACAGGAGAGATGGATTCCTGGATGGCAGGTGTGGCTGTGGGTCTGTTTTTCCTTGGGCTAGGCGGATTCTACGTCCTGCGGCCGGAACATGCGCTGTACCAGCGTACCAGAGGAATCGGGCCAGCGGATGGGAAAAATGGGGTGGCTCGGAAGCTGACTAGAGCCCTGGGAGGGGCCGGAATGGCGGTGGGTGCGGCAATTTTGCTGTGGTCGCTGCTGAGTTTGAACTGATTTAGGAGGGGAAAAACCCTCTTTTTGGTTAAAATCAATCCAGTTATAAGGAGTTTGTAAAGGATGAATCACCTTTCACAAATCGCGGCCAAGCTGCCCGAATATGGTTTGGACGCCATGCTGATCGCCAGCGAATCCGGGGAGCGCTATGCGCTGGGCTTTCACGGGGAGGGCCTGCTGCTGGTCACGAAAAATGGCGCCCACTACACCACCGACGGCCGGTATATCGAGGCAGCCCGGGAGCAGATTACGGGGGCCGAGGTAGCCCTGGTGCACACGGGCAGCGGCCATCTGGCCCAAGCCCGGGCCTATGTAGAGGCAAATGGTCTGCACAACGTGGGGTTTGAAAGCGGGGCGTTGACAGTAGACACCCATCGGCGGTATGCCCAGGAGCTGCCCTGTATTCTGACCCCTGCCCAGCCCCTGCTGGACGCGCTGCGCGCCGCCAAGGACGAGGAGGAGCTGGATGCCATGCGCCGGGCCCAGCGAATCACCGACGCTGCCTTTAAGGCCGTTTTGGATTTTATCCGTCCGGGCATGACAGAGCGGGAGATTGCTGCACGGCTTGTTTATGAGCTGCTGCGCCGGGGAGGGGACAAGGTGTCCTTTGACCCCGTTGTGGCTGCCGGCCCCAACGGTTCCCGCCCCCACGCCGTTCCCGGGGATCAGGTGGTGGACTCCGGGATGTTTATCACCATGGACTTTGGCTGTAAAGTGGACGGCTACTGCTCCGATATGACCCGTACCGTGGCCCTGGGCCAACCGACTGAGGAGATGGAACGGGTGTATTCCATTGTACTGGCTGCCCAGCGGGCTGGAATCAACGCCGCCAGGGCCGGGGTGGCCGGTCGGGAGGTGGATGCCGCTGCCCGGCAGGTCATCGCCGAGGCGGGGTATGGAGAATTTTTCTCCCACAGCTTTGGCCATTCCCTGGGGCTTGATATCCATGAATCGCCCAATGCCAGTCCCAGCGCGGCGGCGCCGCTGCCAGTCGGCGCGGTGATCTCCGCCGAGCCAGGTATTTATCTGCCGGGGCAATTTGGAGTGCGCATCGAAGACGTGCTGATCCTGAAAGAAGGGGGCTGCGAGAACATCACCCGCGCCCCAAAGGATCTGATCGTCCTGTAAGACCGGAAACGGTCCATTTTTGGAGGATAGATCCGGGGCATTTGACCGAACAGGAAAAATTCGCTTAGAACTTCACCAATTCCAGGCAAACCCCTTGTCAAAGACGAAAAAATGGGGTAAAATAAAACAGCTTATATACAAAACAGTGGAGGATGATTCCTATGCCAATGATTACCGCCAGCGATTTTCGCAATGGCGTGACCTTTGAGATGGACGGTAAGGTCATGCAGGTCGTCGAGTTTCAGCACGTAAAGCCGGGGAAGGGCGCTGCATTCGTCCGGACCAAAATGAGAAATATCATCACCGGCGGCGTGACCGAGACCTCGTTCAACCCCACCGCCAAGTTTGAACAGGCGTTTGTGGAGCGCAAGGACATGGAGTACAGCTATAGCGACGGTGACCTGTATTACTTCATGGATATGGAGTCCTTTGACATGTTGCCCATCAACAAGGACTTGCTGGGAAACAGCTTTCAGTTTGTCAAAGAGAATATGAGCTGTAAGGTCATGTCCTATAAGGGCAGTGTCTTCGGTGTGGAGCCCCCCAACTTTGTGGAACTGGAGATCACCGAAACCGACCCTGGCTTTAAGGGCGATACCGCTACCAACGTGACCAAACCTGCCATTCTGGAGACCGGCGCCGAGATCAAGGTTCCGCTGTTCATCAACCCCGGCGACAAGATCAAGATCGACACCCGCACCGGAGAATATTTGGAGCGCTGTAAGGGCTAACATCCTGTCAGTGAGGCGATTGCCTCAGAAAGGGAACAAGTTATGACTATTTCCGAAAAAGTTGCCTACCTGAAGGGTTTGGCCGAAGGCCTGAACCTGGATACCGAGAAGTCCAAAGAGGGAAAGCTGATCTCCGTGATGATCGGCATCCTGGAGGAGATCGGCCTGTCCATCGAGGACTTGGAAGAGAACAACCAGGCCTTGGGCGAGGAGATCGACGCGCTGTCCGACGACCTGGCCGACGTGGAGTCGGTGGTCTTTGAGGACGAGGAAGACGAGGACGACGAGGATGAGGACTACGACGACGACTGGTTTGAGGTAGAGTGCCCCACCTGTGAGGAGCCTCTGATCATCGACGACAAGGCCCTGGCCGAAGGGGTTGTTCAGTGCCCCAACTGCCAGAGTAAGTTTTCCCTGGACCTGAGCGACGATACGGTAGAGGCGGACGACGAGGAGTAACGCTCCGTTTTCATCCCAAATATGGAACTGGAACGTTCGGCCCGGCAAAATTGAACGGTACCCCAATCGTTAGACAGTACAGGATACTGAATGGCGATTGGGGTGTTTTTTCTGCCTTTTTAGAAATGTGGGCCGGCGGCAAGCGTGTGATCCATGGCCGTTCCGATTCCATCAGGGGATGCCTGGAATTTCACGGCTTTGCAGACGGGATTTTGTCTGACTTGGCCCGCTGTCCTCCCGGCTGTGGCCCTTGCCAGCTGTGCCCCGGCTGCCCCCGGCTGCACTGGTACAGGGGATTCCGCTGGGAGAGCTTGTTTTTTTCCGAAAACATGATATTCTGTGTTAGGAGAGGGGTGTTGGTTCGATGGATCATGACAAGCTGCTGAATTTAGGAGCCGAGCTGGGCCGACAGCTGATGACCAGCGGAGCGGAAATTTACCGGGTGGAGGAGTCGGTGGAGCGGTTGCTTACCGCCTATGGGCTGCAGCCCCAAGTCTTTGCCATTCCAAACTGCCTGATTGTCAGCGTCAACACCCCGGCGGGGCACCCGATTACCCGGATGTGCCGAATTCCTGCCCATGGAACAGATATCGAGCTGTTGGAGCGGTGCAACGAACTGTGCCGCCGTCTGTGCCGAGACCCCCTGCCAGTGGAGGAGGCTCAGGGGCTGGTGGACCGCTTGGACGGGGAGAGCCGCCGGTTTTCCCCCCGGTTCGTGCTGCTGGGCTACGTGGCGGCATCCGCCTTTTTTGCTCTTTTTTTCGCAGGCAGCGTTTGGGACTGCCTATCTGCTGCCCTGTGTGGACTTGCGGTGGGGGTGTGCATTCTGTTTGGACGCCGCCTGACCGGCTCCAACCTTTTTTTTCGCACCGTAGTTTGCTCCGCAGTGGCGGCCAGCCTGGCATTTTTTCTGGTTTGGGTTGGAGTGGGCCAGAATCTGGAGGCTATTACGATTGGAACGTTGATGGTATTGGTGCCCGGTATGGCGCTGACCAACGCCATGCGGGAGATTATGGCCGGCGATATTTTTTCCGGATTAAACCGGACGGCAGAGGTCATTTTGGTGGCTACCGCCATTGCCCTGGGCAGCGCGCTTCCGCTGCTGCTGGGCTTTCGAATGTGAGGGAATCCGACCCATGAAAGAACTGTTTGTCACTTATATTCTGCCCTGCATTTGGGCTTCTCTGGCCTGTGTTGGATTTGGACTGGTGTTCAACATCCAGGGGATCGGCATTCTGATCTGCGGCTTTGGAGCCGGGCTTGGCTGGCTGGTTTATTTGCTGTCGATGCGCGTTTGGGGCGGAGAGGTCCTCTCAGCGTTTCTGGCAGCAATGGCCATCGGGGCCTATTCTGAGATGATGGCCCGCCTGCGCAGATGTCCGGTGACCGGCTACCTTCAGGTGGCGCTGCTGCCCCTGGTTCCCGGTGCCGGCATATACTACGCCATGCAGTACTGTGTGGAGGGAGAAACCCAGCTGTTTCTCGCCACGCTGCTTCATACCTTCGGGATCGCCGCCTCCCTGTCGGTGGGGGCCATGTTGATTACGTCCCTTTTGCGGGCGCTGCTGCCCAGACTCCGCCGGAGCGGACGCTAAAACCCGTTTTAAATGCGAGGGAGGTCTGATCTCATGATTCATAGTTCCTGCGGCCGATGGACGGCGGCCTTTTTTCTGGCAAGCCTGTTGGCCCTTGGGTGGGTGGCGGCCGATGCCCAGCCGGAATGGGTTCCATTCGGCTTAAGGGCCCAGGCGGCCGGCCAGCCTCAGACCAGCGGGGGAATGCCGGAAGGACAGGCAGAGCAGACCAATGCGCCTGCACAGCCAGATGGATCCGGCTTCGCAGCCTTTGGTCAGCCGAATTCCGATCAGCCGGAGGAGCTCCCCGCGGCTTATGATTTTTCCCAGCCTGCCCCGGAGCGGGAGGCGGTGGATAACCTCTATTTTAAGGATGCCGCTTTTATTGGGGACTCCCGTACCGACGGCTTTCTCATTTACAGCGGCATCGGGCAGGGGAAGAACCTGACTTCCAACGGACTGTCTATCTTTGAACTGGGGGAGAAAAAGGCCCTGACCATCGGAGGAGAGAAGTATACCCTGCTGGAGGCCCTGGCGCTGGAGCAGTATGGAAAGGTCTATTTGTCCCTGGGGGTCAACGAATTGGGCTACTATGACGACGAGGGCTTCTACCGCGGTTACTGCCAGGCGATCGACCGCATTCGAGAAATCCAGCCAAACGCAGTCATTTACGTCCAGGGGCTGATCCCGTTGAACGAGGGGGTCATTGCGCAGACCGGCGGGGAGACCTATCTCACCAACGAGCACCTGCGGGTGTACAACGACCTAATGCGCCGCGCAGCGGAGGAGAAGCAGGTGGCGTTTCTGGACCTGTACTCCGGATTTGCGGATGAGAATGGAGAGCTGCCTGCCGAGGCCAGCCGGGACGGCGTCCATCTGCGCAGTGACTGGTGTAAACAGTGGCTGGCCTATTTACAGACCCACACGGTGGAGTTTGAAACCCTATACCCAAACGGTGCTCCACAGGTGCCGTCCGAAGAGGGGCAATCAGATAGGAGTGTCGAACAATGAAAACAAAGTGGATGATTTGGCTGATCGGGTTGGTCGGCATGTTAACTCTGACGGCCTGCCAGGCAAAGGTTGTATCGGCCCAGAAGGCCTATGAGCCCTCCCTGGTTCAAACCATCGCCGAGGCAGGGGCCTTTTCCGAGGAGCTGGAGGAGTTGGACGGGGATACCGCGTTTGCCCTGTACCGGCTGGCCGATTATGGACTGAGTCGGGAGGATTTGACCGACTGTGCGGTCCTCCGCTCTGCAGGGGCCACCTGTGAGGAGGCGGCGGTGCTGGTGATTGCCGACGGGGATCAAACGCTGGTAGACCAGGCGGAGCAGGCCCTGAAGGACTATGTACAAAGCCAGATCGACGCCAACCGGGACTACCGCCCTGCCGAGATCCCAAAGCTGGAAAATGCTCTGGTCGATGTGCGGGAACGAACGCTGCTGCTGGTGGTGGCCAACGACTTGGAGGCCGTCAAAACTGCCATGGAATAGGAAAAGCGGCACGCTAAGACTACGAGAAGACCTCAATCCAAAGGATTGGGGGATGGAGGGGAACCGTCAGGGTGCTCTTCCATGTTCCATCGATACGGACAGCCTGCAAAAAAAGTGCTAAGGAATTTTTTCGCAGACGGAGCGCGCCGCCGGATGTAGTCCGGCGGCGCGCTCCTTTACCCCATCTGGATGCGTTTCCAGGATTTACAGCTTGCCCTACGCACCTAAAAAGGTTACAATTTGGTTACAAAAGCCGAGGAGGAACCGAGCATGAAACGACGATGGAAGGGGGCGGTGGCCGCTGTGATGGCCGCCCTGATGCTGACCATTCCGGCCCTTGGGGCAAAGGTGGTGGGGGATGGAACCACACTCTCCGCCGCCCAGGCCTGGGTGGAGGGCGGCACCAGCTATATGACTCTGCGAACCTACGCTGCTCTGAGCGGCTGCAGTTTGTCCTGGAAAAACGGGACCGCCTATCTGACAAAGAGCGGGCTGAATCTGGAAGCCAAGCCGGGCCAGCTGTACATAACGGTTAATGGCCGCGTTTTGTATGTGAAAGGCGGAGTCCGGGTGGTGGAAGGGAAGATGGCCTTGCCGCTGCGTGTGGTGGCGCAGGCCACCGGGGCTGGGCTGAGCTGGGACCCTAATACCTCCACCGTCAAACTGAGCACCCGGGGAGCCAAGGCACCGGTCGCTTCCTACAACGAGGAGAATTTGTATTGGCTGTCTCGGGTGATTTCGGCAGAGAGCCGAGGCGAATCGCTTCTGGGTCAGATTGCGGTGGGCAATGTGGTACTGAACCGGGTGAAAAGCAACCAGTTTCCCAACACGATAAAGAGCGTGGTTTTCGATACCAAAGATGGGGTTCAGTTTGAGCCTACCTCCATCGGGACCATCTACGATCCGCCCACCGACTCGGCGGTTCTGGCGGCAAAGATGTGCCTGGAGGGGGCGGACGTGGTGGGAGGCTGCATGTACTTCTATGCTCCGTCTCTGTCGGCGGGGACCTGGATTGTCAGCCACTGTACTTATTATATGACCATTGGCTGCCACCGTTTTTATTGGTGACCGCAAACGGAACTTGAAAGAAAGAGACCGGCCCTGACCAGAGGCCAGGGCCGGTCAGGCTGTCGAAAAACCCTCAATCCGAAGGATTCGGAGGGAGGGATAATTGGAAAGGGAACCGTCAGGGTTCCCTTTCCTGTTCAATCAATACAACTCTCATAACTTTTTCAAAGAGTTATGAGAGTTGGCTCAGCCTGTCGAAAAAGTCCTTTGGACTTTTTCGACAGGCTGATACCGGCCCTGACCAGAGGTCAGGGCCGGTGTTTTATGGTTCGAGGTAGCCGCAGGGTTTCTCAATGGTAACGGTGAACTTTTCCAGCAGGGCCACCGGATGGTAAGATAGCTTGCTGGTGCGCAGGCCGAGATCGCCCGTGTCGTCCTCTCTGTTGATGAAATGGACGCCCTCATGGGCAAACTGTTGGGCAAACTGGGCTACCAGCATCTGATAACAGCCCTCATAATCCCGGTCAGCCTTCTCAATATGGGTGAACAGAGTATCTCCCACGACTTCGCCCAAGGAGAAACCGGCGATTTCCCCTTCCACCACCAGCATGCCGCCCAGAAGGTCATAGGTCTGGAAGTTGTCCAGCACCTCGTTGGTCTTACGGATGTCTTCGTGGAAGGAGGCGGCGGATTTGTCCCATCGGCTGGCATACCGAGCCAAAAAGGCCTTAACCGCCGGAATGTCCTCCGGCGTGATGGGACGGAAGGACCAGCTGCCGTAGGTTTTCAAAAACTTGTTTACGTGGTTGCGCTGTCCGCTGAGCTTTTTGCCGCGAAAATACTTCAAGTCCTCGGCACGGTATAAGTAATCGAAGTTATTTCGCTCGGCAATTGCTGCGCTGTTGGGGAAAAACTGTTGAAGACGCTCCAACTCGTCCTTTGGGACGGGATAAAAGGCGATGGGCATATCCCGTCTGCAGCAATAGTCCGCAATCTGGCGGAAGTGTTCCTGCCTGCCGCCGCCAAGAGGGAGCGTAAAGGTTTCTCCCAGACCGGGGTAGATGACTTTAAAATAGAGAGAGCTGTCGTATACGGCCCACTCCGTTTTATACATATCACGCCAGATAAAGATGGTGCCTGGCGTAGTATCACAGATGCGGCTGCCGCTGTAACCGAAAAATTGGCGAAGCTTGAGCAGATCTTCCAGTTGCAGGGGATGGAAGTTTAACATACATTCAAATCCTTGCTCTTTGTAATTTTCAGACATCCTACATTATATCCGATAACCGGCCATAATACCAGCCTGAAACCCCCTCTTTTTTGCACAAAAAACCTTGCTTCGCGGCGGCAACCAAAGTCAGACGGTCGCCGGGAGAGACTGGAAGGCAATAGTCGGTGGAATCTTCGCACCATAGTCCGCCCGGACTCCGGCGCAGGTATCCGTTCAAAATGGAAAGCACCCGTCCGCTTTCCAGGTGGCGGCAAAGGGAGGTGTCGTCCCCCGCTTCCAGCAGTTCCAGAGCGCTGCGGCCCCAGCGGATATTCACGGAATCGAGAGAGGAATCCTGCTGATCCAAAGCCGTGGCGGTGGGCAGTCCATCCCAGGCCTTCCAGGTGAAGTCGGAGGAGTCTTCCGAGGGGAGGATGAGCGAGTTCAGCTGACCGTCGGCTTTGAGAACGCAGCCCCCGTCAATGGAGATGATTTTTCGGTGTCTCAGGATAATGGGGGCGGCGGAAGGGACGTGGGAGTGGTACAGGGTCACCGGCCAGTGGCCCACGATGACCCACTTGTCAAAGCTGCGGCCCTGGCTGAGGAAGTTGTCGTTCTTCATAC
>JBFWME010000010.1:0-37328 GCA_050251755.1 Lawsonibacter sp.
GGGCAAAGAAAGCTCCGCGCCGCCGCGGCGGACGCCCTGGCTCTGGGCGTGTTCGATCTGGTCAAAGGGAATCGGCATGGTTGTCTTCCTCCTGGTGTGGTTGATTGAGCGGCTGCGCCGCCGGATCCGTGGCCTCGGGTTCCTTTAAATCCTCAGGCAACAGCTCCATGAGCTGCTCCTTGGTCGGTGCTTCCAGTTGGGCCACCCGGTCGGACTGGCGGGCCACCGCCTTTTCAAACAGGTTGCGCACATCCCGCGCGTTTCCGAAATTTGCGTCCCGGGTTTCATACAGGTCTTGAAAATCCGATTCCGCCCACCGTGCCGCGTCCTGGGACAGGGTGTAGCCGTTTTTCTGACACATGGACTGAAAGATTTCCATTAGCTGAACGGCACCATAATCTTCAAAAAAGAAGTATTTGTTAAACCGGGACTCCAGACCGGGGTTGGAATGGATGAAGGTTTCCATCGGCTTGGTGTATCCGGCCACAATGACGATCAGATCGTTCCGGTGGTCCTCCATATTCTTCAGCAGGACCTCAATGGCCTCGTGGCCAAAGTCGTTGCCGTTCTCCTGGTTGACCAGAGCGTAGGCTTCGTCGATAAACAGCACGCCACCGATGGCTTTTTGAACGACCTCGTTGGTTTTGATGGCGGTTTGACCCACAAAGCCGGCCACCAGGCCGGACCGGTCCACCTCCACCAGCTGGCCCTTGCTGAGCACGCCGATGGCGTGGTAAATTTTAGCTAGCAGCCGGGCCACGGTGGTTTTTCCGGTGCCCGGGTTGCCCAGAAAGACCAGGTGGAGAGACATGGGAGGAACGGGTAGACCGGCCTCCTCACG
Organism: Lawsonibacter sp.; assembly: GCA_050251755.1. Classification (GTDB taxonomy): domain Bacteria; phylum Bacillota; class Clostridia; order Oscillospirales; family Oscillospiraceae; genus Lawsonibacter. The sequence continues at coordinate 842 of JBFWME010000010.1, forward strand.
AAGTTTGCGCACCTTCACCAGGTTAATCAGGCTCTTGACGTCCTTCTTGACCTGATCCAGCCCGCACAGAGCGTCCAGCTCGGCCAAAACGTCCTCCAGCTTGGGGGGCTCGGGCGTCTGCTCCGGGGCCTTTTGCACCTCGGCCTGGTTCGCCTGCTTCTGCTGGGCGGGAACCTGAGGGGAAGCAGGGCGGCGGGCAACAAAGTCCTCGGCGTTCAGCGCGGGGCGCTCGGAGCGCAGACCGTCCTTGTCGCACAGGGCGACCAGGGTGTCGTTGCAGGCGTTGACAAAGCCCGCCTCACTTTCGCTGACCACGTCGTCCACGGCGGCAAACAGCAGCAGGATCAGAGTGAGTTGGTCGGCAAACCGGCGGGCCAGCGCGGTCCCCTTCATCCGGTCGTACCGCCGCAGATCCTCGAAGAAGGCGGGGGGCTGGAACAGGTCAAAGTCGGCCACTCCAGTAGCCACCTCCCAATACAACGCGGAGGGCACTGAATTGCCGGTGGAGTAGATGGCGTTGTAAAACTCCACATGGCGGGGGGTGATGGAGCTGGCGTTGTCCGCCTGCCATACGCCCAGGACATATTGACGCAGATAGCCGTCCACCTGGCGGCTGAAGCTCATGCGCAGGGCCGGATCCGGGATCAGCTTGCGAAATACCGTTACCGCATCGTTATATTGCTTGTGAACCTCGGTGGCAGTCATAGTCCCCCTCATGGCGATTACACTCCGATCTTTCAATCTAACACTTCATTATACGAAAAAGAGCGGCTCTGGTCAAGACTGGAGAGAGGTAGACATAAAAATGTGAACAATTTGTTATTTTGACTTTTTCCGTTGACGGAGAGAGAAAATCCTTGTACAATAAAGAAAAGCCCGGCCAAACGGGCGGGAAAAAAGGTTGAGCGGAGGAAAAAAACCATGGCACAAAGACAAAATCCCTCCCGCCGCGCTTCCGAACCGCGAAGCACGGCGGATCGGAGCACAACTGCCCGGCACAATGAACCAGAAAAGCGGACTTCCTCCCGCCGCAGCGATGTCATTCGATGTGAAAATTGTGGGGAGGATTATTCCATCACCTATAAACGGTGTCCCTTCTGTGACGAGCGGCCCGGTCGGGGAGGAATTGGGGGCCGGCGTGTCGCCGGAGGCGGCAAGGGCGGCAGTTACCGCGCGCCTGTCCACCCTGTTCAGGTCATTGGATTGGTCGTCTCTCTGGTTCTGATTATTACCGCACTGTTTATTGTATTTAAATATGTGGGCCCGCTGTTGTTTGGAGACAAGCCGGATGACGGAAACGCTTCCAACGGTACCAGCCAGAGTGAAAGCCAGCCTGGAGCTTCCTCGGCCAGCCAGTCCGGTTCCGTATCCAGCAGTGTGGGAAGCGACAGCTCCCAGCCCGATATCAGCACGCCAGCGGTGACCATCACGTCCGTCCAGCTGTCCCGAGCGGATATTACGCTGTCCGCCAATGAGGAGTATCAAGTGATTGCGACGGTTGCCCCCGCGGATTCCGGTGCCGAAGTGGTTTGGACCAGCAGCGACCCCAACGTACTTACCGTCGATGAGGATGGCATTGTTAAGAACGTCAACAGCAGTTCTTCCCTGGTCAAAGCCACCATCACGGCTGCCTGTGGAGATCAGAGTGCCCAGTGTACCGTCTACTGCAAGCCCAGCGGTACCTCGACGGGCGACAGTGCAGGAGACTCTACCGGTGGATCCACGGGGAGCGGGACTGGTTCCGTGGCGCCCAATACGCCGGGTACCATCATCAATGCGGGCAGCGGGCTGAACATCCGCTCCGGGCCCGGCTCCAGCTATGAGGTGATCGCCAGCGCCGCCAACGGGGCCGCGATTACCATTCTGGAGGATTCCGGAAACGGATGGTACAAGATCGACTACGGCGGAGGAAAGACGGGTTACGTCTCCAGCGGCTATGTGTCTGTCGGAAATTAAAGGTTGCAATATTTAGGACAATTTGTAAAAGTCAAAGAAAAACAAGGCCCCGCCGAATGGCGGGGCCTTTCGTTTCTATGGAGGGCGTTGAGACGGGATGCTGGGTTCAGATCAAAATGGCTCCCTTGTCGGCGGAGGATACCATCTTGGCATACCGGGCCAAATAGCCGGTTTTGATCTTAGGCTCAAGACAGACCCACTTGGCGCGCCGCCGGGCCAGGACGTCGTCGGACACCTTCAGCTGGATGGTGTGGGCGGGGATGTCGATGGAGATAAGGTCGCCTTCCTCCACCAGACCGATCGGGCCGCCGGAAGCGGCTTCCGGGGACACATGACCGATGGAGGCGCCACGGGTGGCGCCGGAGAAGCGGCCGTCGGTGATGAGGGCCACGTCTTTGTCCAGCCCCATACCCGCAATGGCGGAGGTGGGGTTGAGCATCTCCCGCATGCCGGGGCCGCCTTTGGGTCCCTCGTACCGGATCACCACCACGTCGCCGGCCACGATCTTGCCGGCATAGATGGCCTCGATGGCCTCTTCCTCGGAGTTAAACACCCGGGCGGGACCCTCGTGCCGCATCATCTCGGGGGCCACGGCGGACTGCTTGACCACGCAGCCGTCGGGGGCCAGGTTGCCCTTCAGCACAGCGATACCGCCGGTCTTAGTGTAGGGGTTTTCGATGGGACGAATGATCTCCGGATTGCGGTTGATCACACCCTCCAGATTCTCCGCCACCGTCTTGCCCGTGCAGGTGAGAAGGCCGGTGTCGATGAGGTTGGCCTTGGCCAGCTCGGACATGACGGCGTACACGCCGCCGGCCCGATCCAGATCCTCCATATAGGTGTCCCCGGCGGGGGCCAAGTGGCACAGGTTGGGGGTCCTGCCGGAGATCTCGTTGGCCATGTCGAAGGACAGCTCGATGCCGCACTCGTGGGCGATGGCGGGCAGATGGAGCATGGTGTTGGTAGAGCAGCCCAGGGCCATGTCGATGGTCTCCGCGTTATGGAAGGCGGCTTCGGTCATAATGTCCCGGGGACGAATGTCCTGTTCCACCAGCTCCATAATCTTCATACCGGCGTGCTTGGCCAGACGCAGGCGGGCAGAGTAGACGGCTGGAATGGTACCGTTGCCCCCGAGGGCCATGCCGATGGCTTCGGTGAGGCAGTTCATGGAATTGGCCGTGTACATGCCGGAGCAGGAGCCGCAGGTGGGGCAGGCGCTGTTCTCATACTCCTCCACGCCAGTCTCATCCAGCTTACCGGCGTAGTAGGCGCCCACGGCCTCGAACATGTGGCTCAGGCAGGTGCGGCGGCCGCTGTTCAGAGTACCGGCCAGCATGGGACCGCCGGAGACAAAAATGGTGGGCACGTTGACCCGGGCGGCGGCCATGAGCAGACCGGGCACATTTTTGTCACAGTTGGGGATCATCACCAGGCCGTCAAACTGGTGGGCGATGGCCATGGCCTCAGTGGAGTCGGCGATGAGGTCCCGGGTGACCAGAGAATATTTCATCCCCACGTGCCCCATGGCGATGCCGTCGCACACGGCGATGGCGGGAAATTCCACGGGGGTGCCGCCGGCGGCCCGAACGCCGGCCTTGACGGCCTCGGCGATCTTATCCAGGTTCATATGGCCGGGGACGATCTCATTATAGGAGCACACCACGCCGATAAGGGGCCGCTCCAGCTCCTCCTTGGTGTAGCCTAAGGCGTACAGCAGAGAGCGGTTGGGGGCTGCGGGAATGCCTTTTTTCACAACGTCGGAACGCATCAGAATGACCTCCTAAAAAATTTAATAAAGTTGTTTGACAACTATTGCATTGTCTGACTACATAGTATAGGATAGAGGGACAGATGTCAAGAAGAATTCCGAAGAAATCCAGGTGGTCCGGGACAACCCACCTGGAAAAGGAGGCCTCATGGAAAAGAAGAGCCGTTCTCAACAGACCGCGGAGAGGCTGTACAATCAAATTGTGGCGGAAAAGCGCCTGCCCCCCGGAGAAAAGCTGCCAAACGAGGTGGACCTGTCGCGGGAGCTTGGGGTAAGCCGGGCCACCCTGCGGGAGGCCATCCGCGACCTGACGGTCCAGGGAGTTTTGGAAGTACGGCGGGGAAAGGGCACGTTTGTGTCCGGCCGGGTCAATGAGATTGAGGATTTTGGCTTTGACCGCCTGGATCGGGTGCGGGGCCAGCTGCGGGATCTGTTTGAACTGCGGTCGATTTTTGAACCCAAAGCTGCCCGGCTGGCCTGCCGCCGGGCCACCCAGGAGGAACTGGCCGAAATTGTGCGCCGGGGCCGGGAGGTGGAGCGTCTTATTCAGGCCGGAGAGGACCGGACTGCAGCCGATCGGACCTTTCACGCCGCCATTGTCCGGGCCACCCATAACGAGTTTATGATGCGCCTGCTGCCCATCATCAATCAGGCGGTGGCCACTGCGGTGAAGTCGGGGGAACACGGGGAAGAACTGGCCCAGATCACCCTGCGGGACCACGCGCTCCTTCTGGATTTTTTTCAGAAGCGGGACGAGAGTGGAGCGGAGCACGCCATGGCGATCCATATGCGCCACGCCATGGACGAGATGGAACTGGACGAGGAACGTTAAGGAGGAACTGATGAAATTAGAACTTCGGCTGGGGTACGACGAACCGGAGACGGTTCGGGCCTTGTTTCAGGAGTATACTGACATGCTGCACCAGGGGGATCCCACCATCGCCCAGTATTTGCAGCAGCAGAATTACAAAGATGAGCTAATCCATCTGCAGGCGAAATATGGATTGCCGCACGGGAGGCTGTACCTGGCCTGGTTGGACGACCAGGCGGCGGGGTGCGTGGCCCTGCGGCCAATGGATCAGGGATGCTGCGAGCTGAAGCGATTGTATGTGCGCCCCCAGTTTCGTGGCCACGGGCTGGGTCGAAAATTGGTTGACCAAATGATCGCAGATGCCAGGAAAATCGGGTATTCCCACATGCTGCTGGATACCCTGTCCTTTTTGCCAAATGCCATCGCGCTGTACCGGGAGATGGGATTTTATGAGGTGGAGCGCTACAACGACAGCCCCATGGAAAACGCCGTCTATATGCGGCTGGATTTGAAGTGACGGCTCTGGGTGCCGAGGCGGACATAAAAGCTTCCATCGCAATAAGGACATGAAATGCACCCGATGGCGGTGTTCTCCGTTACTCATAATGACTGGACTTATAGGCAGGCTGCAAACGACAGATTAACAAGATCTTATATTGACGATGCTGGCGGATACGGAAAGATCTCCGCCGTTTACGATTCTATTTCCGGAGAAAGCTCTGTCGTAGTCGTTGGGTGGGATACCTAGCCGACGGTTGAACTGAACAAAGACGATGCATACGATATATCCTTTACCAAATAGAACAAGGGGGGGTTCTGGTGAGTGATACTGAGTTTCGCGCACTAAGCCGTTTTTGCTATACGGCGTCAGGTGTGCTGCTGGCTATCTCTTTGATAAGCATTGCAGGAATGCTTGTCACGCTGTTTTTGCCGGATCTCGATTTAAGTTTGGGATGGGTCATGTTCGGCATTATCGCTCTTTTTTTAACAATTTCCCTGCAAAACTTGGCGTCTGAAAAACTTGAAGAATTTTGGGGCAAGGGAAAACGACGTCCCTGCAAAAAGGAAATTGCCATTATCATTTGTAGCCCGATCATCGCATTGATCGTATTCCAGATCGAAAAACGGTTTTCAGGATTTGCGCTGTTGTTTGTAATAGCGCTGCTTCCTTTCTCCGCTTTGCAAGAGATTACACGGGCCTTTAAAGAAATTAGACGCAGACGGGAAACTTGACGGTCGGTCTCCCCGTCCCAGATCATGTTCTTGCGCAGCTTGGCGTACACAGCTTTTATTTGATGCTTGGACAGGATAGCAGCTTCACGTGCACTTGCTGATATAAATAATTGCGACGGATATAGTTTAGTGTAGAATTCAAATTTCATCGGCAGTGATTTTCCTATCTCTACGATGCGAGGCTGGACCACTCACAAAATGGTTACACCTCCTACCAATGCCGTTGATTTAAATGTCTATTATTGTTGATTTCTTCCGCAGGAGGCTACCTGGATGACAAAGATATTTGCTGCCACAACAGTAAAATGGAAGCTATTTTTGTTCTCGTTCCTTTTGTTTCAATTGTTTTTTGCCTTTATGTCAATCTATTACTATGACGTAATCATGATCGAGCCTAGGATCAAATTTGTCAGTCGAGAATATTGGGATTGGTTTATGGACACTCCCCCTCTCGTCCCTTATGTGGGCCAGCTCATCACGCTTGTGGAGGGAGTTTCGAATCTGTTTTTGCTCCTCTTCTGGGGAGAAGAAATTGATCTAATCTACCGGAATCGCAAGACCCCCCATATCGTTCGAAAGATAGTTGCCTTATACACGGTGGCCCTGTGTGCGCTGGCCGGCTGGCTATATGTGGCTAAGGTATATCTTCTGCACTACCGGCTGTTTATGAATTTGATCCCATGTGAAATCCTCTCCCTGGTTCTTTTGGCCCTCCTGCTCTGCGACCGGAAACGGTCGGTCAACAGTCGGGAGATGAACCGCTGACATCACAAAAGATAGTGAGAGGACAGGCTGTTACAGAAGGCAAGGGAACGAAACAAAAGGACGGTTTTTCTGCCACGCACCTAAAAAGCAGAAGGAGGTCCCCCGGCTATGCCGGGGGACCTCCTTCTTAATGTGATGAAGAAATTTAGTTGGACGCGGTGTCCAGGTCGGTGTCGCCGCCCCAGATCATGTTCTTGCGCAGCTCGGCGCCCACGGTCTCCATCTGGTGCTTGGCCAGATTGGAACGCATGGAGTTGAAGAAGCAGCGGCCGTTCTTGTTCTCAGCAATCCACTTGCCGGCAAAAGTGCCGTCCTGAATGTCGGAGAGGACCGCCTTCATGTTCTTCTTGGTCTCCTCATAGGGCAGGATGCGGGTGCCGGTGACATACTCGCCGTACTCAGCGGTGTCGGAGATGGAGTAGTTCATAGCAGCCACGCCGCCCTTGTTGATCAGGTCGATGATCAGCTTCATCTCGTGGATGCACTCGAAGTAGGCGTTCTCGGGCTCGTAGCCGCCTTCCACCAGAGTCTCGAAGCCCAGCTTCATCAGCTCTACCACGCCGCCGCACAAAACGGCCTGCTCGCCGAACAGATCGGTCTCAGTCTCGTCGTGGAAGGTGGTCTCCATCACACCGGCACGGGCGCCGCCGATGCCGGCAATGTAAGCCAGAGCGATCTTGTAGGCGTCGCCGGTGGCGTTCTGCTCCACGGCGACCAGGCAGGGCACGCCCTTGCCGTTGACATAGGTGGAGCGGACGGTGTGGCCGGGGCCCTTGGGGGCGGCCATGAAGACGTCCACATTCGCGGGAGGCACGATCTGCTGATAGCGGATGTTGAAGCCGTGGGCAAAAGCCAGAGCGTTGCCGGCGGTCAGGTTGGGGGCAATGTCCTTTTTATAGACATCGGCCTGAACCTCGTCGTTGATGAGCATCATCACAATGTCGCCCCACTTGGCGGCATCGGCCACGGTCATTACCTTCAGGCCGGCCTTCTCGGCGTTGGCCCAGTTCTTGGAGCCCTGGCGCAGGCCGACGCACACGTCGCAGCCGGAGTCCTTCAAGTTCAGGGCATGGGCATGGCCCTGGGAGCCATAGCCGATAATGGCGATCTTTTTTCCGTCCAGATAGCTGATGTCACAGTCTTTTTCATAATACATTTTTGCCATAATTGTATTCCTCCTTGAGTTTGTTATCATCATATATAGTGCAGCGCCCTCTTTCGATGGCGAGTGTACCCGTTTTTGCGATCTCCAGAATGCCGAAGTCCTCCAGCAGGCCGATCAGGGCGGAGGTTTTGCTCTTGTCCCCAAAAATGGCCACCGTCAGCGTTTCCCGGCTGACGTCGATGATGTTCGCCCGGAAGATGTTGGACATCTGGATCACCTCGTCCCGCGCGTTGCGGTCCTGAGCCTTTACCTTGATCAGGGCGAATTCTCGCTGGATTGAGGTGGCTTCGTCCAGCAGCTTTACGGCCTGGACGGGGATCAGCTTTCTACACTGAGCGGCGATCTGGTTGACCATCAGCTCATCCCCCAGAATTACAATGGTAATGCGGGTGATACCGGGCTGGTCGGTTTCGCCGGAAACGATGGACTCGATGTTATACCCTTTCCGGGAAAACAGCCGGGCTACCTGGCTCAATACACCGGGGGTATCGCGGACTAAAATGGACAGGGTGTACAGCTTTTTTTCCGAATCAAATTCTTTTTTCATGCCGTTCACCCTCCTTATTGCAGCAAAAAGTCGGTGATATGTGCGCCACCCGCTACCATGGGTCGGACCATCTCATCCATATCCAAGCGGCAGTCCAGCACGCAGCCGCAGCCGGCGTCCAGAGCAGCCTGGAAGGCCTGTTCCATCTCCTCCAGATTGGTGACCCGGAAGCCTTTGAGGCCATAAGCTTCAGCCAGCTTGACAAAATCGGGGCCGCGGTCCAGGGTGGTCTCGGAATACCGCTGGTGATAAATCAAATTCTGCCACTGGCGGACCATACCCAGAGTTCCGTTGTTAAACACGACGGTAATGATGGGCAAATGGTAGTGCTCCACCGTGGCCAGCTCGTGGCAGTTCATGCGGAAGCAGCCGTCTCCCGTGGTGTGGACCACCACCTTATCCGGATTTCCCATTTTGGCCCCGATGGCGGCGCCCAGGCCGAAGCCCATGGTGCCAAAGCCGCCCGAGGTGAGCAGCTGGCCCGGATAGTCGAAGTGGAAATGCTGGATCGACCACATCTGGTGCTGCCCTACATCGGTGGCCACAATGGTGTCCTGAGGGGCCAGGCGACGAATGGTCTCCAGCACCTGCTTGGGCGTGAGTGTCTGGGTTCCCTCGGGGATGGAGGGATCCTGCAGAGACAGGATGTGCTCCTTCCATTCCGGATGGCTGTACTGGGGCACCCGGTCGTTGAGCAGCTCCAGGACCCGCCGGGCGCTTCCCACAATGTGGTGATCGGTGAGCACGTTCTTGTCGATTTCGGACCGGTCGATGTCGATCTGGACAATCTTCGCCTGACTGGCAAAGGAAGCCGGATCCAGAGCCACCCGGTCGGAGAAGCGGAAGCCCACGGCAAGGAGCAAATCGCACTCGTTGCAGGCCACGTTGCTGGCTCTGGAACCATGCATTCCGATCATCCCGGTGGTGAGGGGGTGTCCGCCGGGAAATCCGCCGCCGCCCATGACCGTGATGGCCACCGGGGCGTCCAGTTTCTCCGCGAACTTCCGAAACTCTTTGTCTGCCCGGCCTCGAACCACACCTCCGCCGCAGATGAGCAGGGGCCGCTCCGCTTGGGCGATCAGGTCCACCAGAATGCCGATGTCCTCCAGATCGGGTTCGGGAGCCTTCAGCTGGTGGCTGGTGGACAGCGCCTGGATGCTTCCACAGGACCGGTTCTGGGTCCAGGGGACAAATTCGTAGTCGATTTCCACGCTGGGAAAGGTGACGTTTTTCAAAAAGTCAATGAGCACAGGACCGGGCCGTCCGGTAGCCGCCACGGCAAAGGCCTGGCGCATTACGTCCGGAATGGTCTGGGGGTCCCGAACCAGATAGGTGGCTTTGGTAATGGGCATGGCAATGCCGGTGATGTCTACTTCCTGGAAGGAATCTTTGCCCAGCATCGGCTCCGTCACATTGCAGGTAATAAACACTACGGGGGAGGAGTCCATATAGGCGGTGGCAATCCCTGTGGTCAGGTTGGTGGCGCCGGGGCCGCTGGTGGCGAAGCATACCCCTACCTTTCCGGTGGAGCGGGCATAGCCGTCTGCGGCGTGGGACGCACCCTGCTCATGGGCGGTCAGAATATGATTAATTTTTCCTTGATATCGATACAGCTCGTCATAGAGATTCAGGATGGTGCCGCCCGGGTAGCCGAAGACGGTGTCCACCTCCTGCTCCAGCAGGCACTCCATGATGGCCTGTGTGGCACGGATTTTCACAGTGATACCCTCCGAACATAATAAGGATAGAAAACGACTCGCTTCCACAAAGAGCGAAACAAGTCTTCCCGATTAAATTTTTCCTCCGCCCTTTTGAATGGCGATGACGCCGGTGCGGGCGACTTCCAAAATGGAAAAGGGACGCATCATGGCCTGGAAGGTGTCCAGCCGGTCGGGAGAGTCGGATAGCTCCATCGTCAGAGAGGTGGGAGAGACATCGTCTACCTTTGCCCCCATGATCTCGCAGATGGTCATAATATCCTGGCGGGTTTTATTGTTGGCGTTCACCTTTAAAATCATGAGCTCACGGCCGATGAGATTGGTCTCTTCCAGCGTGCGTACTTTAATGACCTCAATGAGCTTGTTCAACTGCTTCTCCACCTGCTCTACCACGCTGTTGCCGCTGTCCACAATGATGGTGATGCGGGAGATGGTAGGGTCGTCGGTGACGCCCACGGCCAGGGACTCGATGTTAAATGCCCGGCGGGCAAACAGGCCGGTAATTCGGTTTAACACGCCGGCCCGGTTCTCCACCAGAACGGAAATGGTCTGTTTCATCTCGGTCCCCCTCCTTTAATCGTTGGTGGTGGCGTCAGGGTGGACGTCCACAATGGTCAAAACACTGCCCTGGGTGGCCAACATCCGGTCGATGGCTCCTTCTACCTGGTTTTCTTCGCTGACGGTGATGCTTGGGATGCCATAGGCGGCGGCAATGGCGGCAAAGTCGGGCGAGCCGTCCAGATCCACCCCGAAGGGGCCGTGGTAGGCGGGGGTGCTTTGGATCTGGTGGACCAGACCCAGCACATGGTTGCGGAAGAGGACGATCTTTATGTCCATGTTCGCGTGCCGGATTGCGGCCAGCTCGTTCATGGACATCTGGAACGACCCGTCGCCGCAGACCACCACCGTCTGCCGGTCGGGCTGGGCGACCTTGACCCCGATGGCGGCAGGGAGCGCGTAGCCCATCGTGCCCAAGCCGCCGCTGGTCAGCAGCCGGCCGCCCCGAAGCGGCAGATGTTTGCACGCCCAAATCTGGTTTTGCCCCACATCCACGCAGATGGCGGCATCTTCGTTGAGTTGTTCTCCCAGGTCCCGCAGGAACCGGCCGGGGAAGACACACCCAGCCCGGGAGGGAAAGGAGCGGTTCAGCTCCGTTTTCCGCATCTCCTGCAGCCGCACCAGCCACTCACCGCAGTGGACGCTTGGATTGCGCTTGAGCAACTGGGTCAAAATCACCTTCACATTGCCAACCAGGGGAATGGCGGCCTGCATATTTTTCCCGATTTCCGCCGGGTCCACGTCAATGTGGATGGTGGCCATACGGCGCTGAATCTCGCTGGGAGACAGAATGGCCCGGTCAGCCGCCCGGGTGCCCACCATAATCAGCAGATCAGACTTGGCCAGCGCCTTGTTGGCACACACGTTGCCATGGGCGCCGATCATGCCCATGTTCAGGGGGTGCCGGGTTGGCAGCAGGGACAGGCCCATCATGGTGGTGATCACCGGAATGCCGGTGCGCTCGGCCAGCTGATACAGCTCCGTCTCTCCCCCGGCCAGGAAGACGCCGCCGCCGGCGCAGATGACCGGCTGCTTAGCCTGGGATATGGCCTCGATCACCCGCTTGATCTGCAGCTCGTTCCCTTTGACACTGGGCTTATAGCCCCGGATGTTGATCTCTTCCGGGTAGGAAAAAATGTCCAGCTCCTGCTCCTGAACGTCAATGGGAATATCAATCAGAACGGGTCCCGGCCGGCCGGTAGAGGCGATGTGGAACGCTTCCTTCACCACGGTGGGGATGTCGTTGGCGTCCTTAACTAAATAGCTATGTTTGGAGAATGGAGCCACCGCGCCGGTGATGTCCACTTCTTGAAAAATGTCCCGGCCCAGCAGGTGACTGGGTACCTGCCCGGTGATGGCTACCATAGGGATGGAGTCCATATATGCGGTGGCAATGCCGGTAATCAGGTTGGTGGCGCCCGGGCCGGATGTGACCATGCAGACCCCTACCTTGCCCGAAACTCTGGCATAGCCCGAGGCCATGTGCCCCGCGTTCTGCTCCGTCCGTACCAGGGTATAACCGATCTCCGGGTGTTCCTTTAGGGCGTCTGCCGCCGGACAGATGGTGGCCCCGGCATAGCCGAAGATGTGGTCTACCTGCTCCTGCAATAAGCTCTCAATCAAAGCCTGTGCTCCGTTCATGGAACGTCACCTCCGTTGGTGTGATTTATGAATGGGTTGGGCCTCTTTGCCCCATTAAAAACAAAAACAGCCCCGTCCTATCCAAATTCGATAGGACGAAGCTGACTGCTCCGTGGTACCACCTAAATTCATGGGGAATACACAATCCCTGCCATGCACTCATTGCCCCAATAACGGAGGGAATCCGGTCCAACCTACTAAGGCCGCTGCCAGTTCAGCTGGACTGCTCACGGGTGAGGTTCGGGGGAGGTCCTTCACGGGAGCTTACACCAACCGCTCCCTCTCTGCGCATCCAGACATGCCTACTATCCCGCTCATCGCTTTTATGATGATTGTTCTTTATCATATCCCAATCGGGAGGGTTTGTCAATTCTTTTCGAAAGGTTTTCAAAAAGAAGTTATTTCGGAGAAAAAATGGAAAAAAAGAGAGGGCTTTGTTAAGAAAGGAAACAATATTTTACGGTTTCTTATTTTTCACCAGATTCTCCGATACAAAAATTTTTGGCGGCTGTTCTGTTTTTTTGTCTTGCGGCAAGCAACCCTTGCATCACCGTTTTGTGGCCGGGGCGGCTGTCCCCGCGGCCGTTCCCCTTGCAATTTCAGGGCAATTAAGCTATGATAATGTCTACTGAATGAACCCATTTGCGGGTTCTTCGCGGGGCGATTGTCGCGCAGTCGCATGAAAACAGCCCGTGCGGACCTGCAGCCGGTTTTTGATCAGCCGATTGCGGTAGTGTTCTTGCTGTGGGCGTAGCAAAAATGCTGCACTGGAACAAAGGTTAAAACCTGGGTTTGCGGAGTTGTTCCGTGCGCATGCTAAGAAACAGCGAGATAGAACGCCATAAGGAGGTCTTTTTTATGCAGGACGGATTTGTTAAGATTGCCGCCGGTACTCCGGAAATCAAGGTGGCTGACTGTGGTTCCAACGCGCAGCAGTGCATCCGTCTGATCCGTCAGGGGGCGGAACAGGGGGTCAAGGTGCTGTGTCTACCGGAGCTGTGCGTAACCGGCTACACCTGCGGCGATCTTTTTTTGCAGGATACGCTGATTCGAGGCGCCGAAACCGCCCTGGGCACGGTGCTGGAAGCCACGAAAGAGATTGACTTGCTGGCTGTGGTGGGACTGCCGGTACGTCACCGCGGCAAGCTGTACAACTGCGCCGCCCTCCTGTGCCGGGGGGAACTGCTGGGTCTGGTGCCCAAGATCAATTTGCCCAACTACACGGAGTTTTACGAGGCGCGCTGGTTTGCCTCCGGGGCCGGCCTGGACCACGACAACATTTCCTTCTGCGGCCGGGATACCGTAATCGGGACCAGCCAGATCTTTGTCTGCCGGACGCTGCCGGAACTGACTGTGGGGGTGGAGATCTGCGAGGATCTGTGGGTGGCCGACACCCCGTCCACCCGGCTGGCTCAAGCGGGGGCCACGCTGATGCTGAATCCCTCCGCCAGTGACGAGACGGTATGTAAAGACAACTACCGCCGCAGTCTGGTAGCCATGACTTCCGGGCGGCTGGTGTGCGGCTATGTCTATGCCGACGCCGGCTGGGGAGAGTCCTCTACCGACCTGATCTATGCCGGCCACAGCATTGTGGCGGAAAACGGCTCGGTTCTGGCGGAGCGCCGCTTTGAAACCGGCCTGACCATTTCGGAGTTTGACGTGTACAAGCTGGCACACGAGCGTCAGCGTATGTCCACGTTCCAGACCGGTCGGTCGGAAGAAATGTTGGAGCGTGGGTTTGATTTGGAATTGACCCAGACCCGCCTGACCTTCCCCGTGGCCAAAAACCCCTTTGTCCCAGCTGACCGCGGGGACCGGGCCGCGCGGTGCCAGGAAATTCTGACGCTGGCTGCCCTGGGGCTGAAAAAGCGGCTGGCCCATACCCGGGCCAAGACGGCGGTGGTGGGACTGTCCGGTGGGCTGGACTCCACACTGGCGCTGCTGATTACGGCCCGGGCTATGGACATGCTGGGCCGCCCCATGACCGACATCATGGCCGTCACCATGCCATGTTTCGGCACTACCTCCCGAACCAAATCCAACGCCGAAGTGCTTGCCCAGCGGATGGGAGCCACGCTGAACATCATCGACATCGGGGAGGCGGTAACGGTTCATTTCCGGGATATTGGTCAGTCCATGGACGATCTGTCCGTCACCTTTGAAAACGGACAGGCCAGAGAGCGAACCCAGGTGCTGATGGACCTTGCCAACCAGTCCGGCGGATTGGTCATCGGGACCGGGGACCTGAGCGAACTGGCTCTGGGCTGGGCCACCTATAACGGAGATCATATGTCCATGTATGCCGTCAACGCGGGAATTCCAAAGACGTTGGTGCGCCACCTTGTGGCCTATGTGGCTGAGGAGGAGCAGGAGCGGGACGCGCAGCTCTCCCGGGTCCTGCGCGATATTCTGGATACCCCGGTCTCTCCGGAGCTTCTGCCCCCGAAAGAGGGGGAGATTGCCCAGAAAACCGAGGATCTGGTGGGCCCCTACGAGCTGCACGACTTCTTTTTGTACTATGCCGTCCGCTGGGGATTCTCTCCCGGGAAGGTGTACCGCCTGGCCCTGTACGCCTTGCGTGATGTCTATGACCAAAGCGTCATTTTGAAGTGGCTGAACAACTTCTACCGCCGCTTTTTTGCCCAGCAGTTTAAGCGGTCCTGTCTGCCTGACGGCCCCAAGGTGGGCTCGGTCACGCTGTCTCCCCGGGGAGACTGGAGAATGCCGTCGGATGCAATCGCCTCCCTTTGGATGGAAGAACTAAAGCAGCTGCACTGACCCGAAGGGGCGGCACCCGGCAGGCACGGAAGAAAAAATACGAAAAAACGTCCGGCGCTTTTCGATACAAAGCGCCGGACGTTCTGCTTTTTGACTGAAATCCTGCATGGGGGGCTGCCGTAAGGAGCGCAGGAACTTGCCAAGGAAGCATCCGGCCTCGCTCCGGTTACAGATGCATGGCCTCCTGCGCCATGGCAATAAACCGCTCCCCAAAATGGGACAAGTAGCGGTCTTCCCGGTAACCGGCCACCAGCTTGCTGAAAGTGGACGGGTCGGTCAGCGGGAACAGGTCTACTCCTCTGGTGACCGACGGGGCGGAAGGAATGGCCCGGAGAAACAGCTCCGGACAGATCGTAATTCCAACCTCCGCCTGGGCCATGGCCAGGGTGGTGACGGTGTTCTCCGTCTCCAAAATCAGCTTGGGTTTAAAATAATAACGGCTGAAATACTGATCGACAATGTTCCGGGTGCGATTGCCGCGCTTAATCAGCACAAAGGGCATATCATGAAATTCGCCGATGGCCGCTCCCTTGGAAAACTGGGCCCGGACCTCCTCGGCCCGGCTTTTAAAAAGCCGGTCGGTAAAATGCTTTGGAACCACCATGACCAGCCGCTGCTCGGTCAAGGGAATCGTCTTCACCCCTTCCAGCATAATGGGCTGAAAGCAGATGATTAAATCTACCCGGCCATGGGACAACTCGTCCTCCAATTGATTAGAGTTGCCCTCAAACAGGGAAAACTCCACCATTGGGAACTCCTCCCGAAACCGAGGCAGAATTTCCGGGAGCAGAGCCAACCCGCAAGTGTGGGAAATTCCTACCCGGAGTACCCCCATGTAGTGCCGGTTGATGTCCCCGACCTTGCTCAGGTATTGGCTGTGCAGGTCCAGAATTTGGGTTGCCGTTTGAACAAGCTGATCTCCTGCGTAGGTCAAGGACAGCTTGGGAGAACGGGTAAACAGTTTTACATTTAGCTCTCGCTCCATGTTGCTGATATGATTGGACAGAGATTGCTGGGAGATGTACAGCCGCTCGGCTGCCCGGGTAATATTCAGTTCCTCAGCAACCATGAGAAAGTATTTTAAATGTACAAAATTCAAACCGGTTCCCTCCGAAAATGACAACAAACTTGCATGTTTTATTTCGATGCAATTATTGTATCACAGTTGAATGATTGTGGCAACCCTCACAAAAAACATGCTGTTCGACCGAAGAAAACTATGCCATAATATAAATAATAAAAGGTATACTCAGAAGGACAGACGGCCCTTCGGGACATGAGCGGCACATAGTTAAAATGAGGAAGGATGTTTGTTTTATGAAGTGTCTCATTATTGATGAGGTTCACGGTGCGATTGCGGAAGAACTCGGCAAGTACATGCAGGTCGACACCAAAATGCTGCCTACCCAGAGTGAGCTGGCGGCGCTGATTCCGGAGTACGACGTGCTTATCATGCGCGTGGATCCCGCCATTAACAAGGAGATTCTGGACGCGGCCAAGAATTTAAAGGCCATTGGCGTCTGCTCCGTTGGCCTGAATCACATTGACATGGACACGGCCAAGGCCAAAGGAATCCAGGTATTCAACGCGCCCGGACTGAATGCCAACGCCGTGGCGGAACTGACCATTGCCAAAATGTTGGATCTGTCCCGCTACACCATTCCTGCCAACCAGGACGTAAAGGTGAACAAAAACTGGGACAAATATAAGTTTGTGGGCCGCGAACTGCGGGGCAAAACCCTGGGTATTCTGGGCTTTGGACGCATTGGCCAGCGTGTGGGCCAACTGGGTCGCGCCTTTGGCATGAGCGTTGTGGCGTACGACCCCTATCTGCCCGCCGAGGTCTTTGTACAGCAGGAGGCCAAGGGTATGAGTGTGGATGAGGTGCTGAAGGCCGCTGATTTTGTGACCATCCATGTGCCGCTGACCCCCGAGACCAAGGACCTGTTCAACGCCAAGTCCCTTGCAGAGATGAAGAACGACGCCGTGGTACTGAACATGAGCCGCGGTGGGATTGTCAACGAGCAGGATATGTACGAAGCGCTGAAGGCCGGTCAGATCGGCGGCTACGCCGCTGACGTCATGGAGAACGAGCTGGCTGCCGGCGGCTTGACCGAGGGCGCCGGATTTGACTCCCCGCTGTTTGAGTGCGATAACTTTATTGTGACGCCCCACCTGGGTGCTCAGACGGTGGACGCCGCCCGCGACATTGGCGCCCACATTATCCAGAAGGTGAAGGAAACCTTGAATCTGGGCTAAGAAGAGCTCCCCTCTCTTTTTAGCAAAAGGGCCCTCAGCGTTAGCTGAGGGCCCTTTTGAGACTGTCAAATGAGTGGTTTTGCCGTTTGTTTGAAAAGGCAAGCGCGTAAGCCACACCTCGATTCCGCTCGGAAAAGGTGGCACAGCTTGTGTGGGAAGCGTCATGTCCAAGGCACATGTCTGAAAATGACGATGTTATTCCACCGCCTGCGGGCGATGAAACGTTGAGAGGCTTCCCCGAGAGGGGCTTTTTTAATAAACGAAACTGGCCCTCAGCATATGCTGAGGGCCAGTTTGACTGTTTGAATACAGGGAAGCCGCCCGGCGGCTTGCCTGTCCCCGTTGGAAAAAGCGGGTCAGCCTTTCAAAGACTCGGCCCAGGCGGCGTATTTGGATACCTTCTCGTCGCACTCGACTTTCGAGGTACCATTGGCCAGAATATATACCTTTACCTTGGGTTCGGTGCCGGAGGGGCGGACGATCAGGCTGGTGCCGTCGGCCATTTCGTAGCGCAGGACGTTGGAACCGGACAGCTCCATGGCGCTTTTGGCCCCGGAGGCCACCGCCACCACGCTCCCGTCCTGATAATCTTTCTGTTGGGTCACGGCCACACCGGCAATCTCCGCCGGGGGATTCTCCCGCAGACCGGACATAAGCGCGGCCATTTTTTTCAGACCGTCCAAACCGGGCATGACCAAATTCAAGGTCTTTTCGCCGTAATACCCGTACTTGACGTACAACTGCTGAAGGGCATCGTACAGCGTCATGCTCTGGGCCGCGTACCAGGCGGCCATTTCCGTGAGCAGCAAAGAGGCGGTCACGGCGTCTTTGTCCCGGACGTAGTCGCCCAGCATGTAGCCGTAAGACTCCTCGTAGGAGAAGATGACTTTACCCTCGCCGGACTCCTCCAGCTGGTCCTTTTTCTGGGCCAAAAATTTAAAGCCGGTAAAGGTGTCGAAGCACTGCAGACCATTGACCTCGGCCACCTTACGGGCCATTTCGGTGGTGACGATGGTCTTCAGAGCAACCGGTTTTTTGGGCAGCTTACCCGCGCGTTTCATAGCTCCAATGAGATAATCCAGCAGCAGTACTCCGGTCTGGTTGCCGGAGATGACTTTAAAATCCCCGTCTCCCGTGCGCACCATGATGCCCACCCGGTCGGCATCCGGGTCGGAGCCGAGAATAAAGTCCGCACCCTCCCGCTTGGCGATGTCCACCGCCAGATAGAATCCTTCCGGATTTTCGGGGTTGGGAGAGACCACGGTGGGGAAGTTGCCGTCGATGACCATCTGTTCGGGGACGCAGATGACATGCTTGACCCCCAAACGCTTGAGAACTTCCGGGATGAGCTGATAGCCGGTACCGTGGAAGGGGGTGTACACCATTTGAAAGGTGTCGGCCACCTGGGCCACCACAGCTTTGTCGTTGACCTGGGCCATGACGTGGGAGAGAAAGGTTTCGTCGGTCTCTCGACCCATGAGGACGACCTTGCCCTGGGCAACGGCTTCCTCGTAGTCCATGGCCTTGACACAGGAAAATACGTCCAGCTCCTTCATTTTTTTGGCTACCTGATCGGCGTGCCTAGGGGGCAGCTGCGCGCCGTCTTCCCAGTATACCTTATAGCCGTTATACTCCTTGGGGTTGTGGCTGGCGGTGACGTTAATGCCGGCGATGCAGCCGTACTCCCGGATGGCAAAAGACAGCTCAGGCGTGGGGCGCAGCGCGTCAAACAGCCGCACGGGAATGCCGTTGCCCGCCATGACCCGGGCGGCCTCGCGGGCAAAGGTTTGGGAGTTGTTCCGGCAGTCAAAGCAGATGGCCACGCCCCGGGCGGCTGACTGGGGACCCTCCTCCAGAATCACCTGGGCAAAGGCCTGGGTGGCGTGACGGATGACGTGAACGTTCATCCGGTACAAGCCCACCCCCATGATGCCCCGGAGTCCGGCCGTGCCAAAAGCCAACTGATCAAAGAAACGGGATTCGATTTCTTTGTCGTCGGTTTGAATGGATTCCAGCTCGGCCTTTTCGGCTGCCGAGAGAGCGGGACTGACCAACCAGGCGTTATAGATATCTCGATAGGACATAGTACCCATCCTCCTTGGTATGAAGTGGTTTAATCTGTTCCAATTATACCACGCCAAGGGTGAAATTTCCAGCCGCATTTGGGGGAAAAGAACACCGGATCCGTGTCGCTTTCTTGGGTCAGCGCAGCAGCCGCTCCATGTCTTCCAACAATGGGGCCGAGAAGGACAAGCGCTGCCCGGTGATCGGGTGGCGGAAGGACAGCTGATGGGAATGAAGGGCAGGCCGGCCAATCAGGTCCGGGGCCTCGGTTCCGTAAAGAAAGTCTCCGGTGAGTGGGTGGCCCAGATAAGCCATGTGAACCCGAATCTGGTGGGTGCGGCCGGTGTCCAGCTCCAGCCGGACGAGTGCGCGCCCCCCCTGAGACTCCAGCACCGTATAGCGGGTGTGGGCCGCCTTGCCGTCCGGACGCACCGCCTGTTCCACCAGGGATCCCTCTTTTGGACCAAGGGGGACGTCAATGTGTCCGGAAGAAGGGGAGGGAATCCCTTCGCATACGGCCAGATAGATGCGGCAAAATGCACAGGTGTGAAGCTGCTGCTTTAAGACCTCCTGGGCATGGGGGTGTTTGGCGACCACCAGCAGGCCGGAGGTCCCCCGGTCCAGGCGATGAATGGGATGAAAATCCCCCATTACCCCTGACTGATCGTAATAATTCAAGAGGAAATTACCAAGCGTATCATCGAAATGACCGGGACCTGGATGAACGGGGACGCCGGGAGCCTTGTTGAGGACGATCACGTCCTCGTCCTCATAGACGATGTCCAGGGGACCGGGGACGGGTAAAATGCCGCTGCGCCGTTCGGGATCGGACAACCGGACGGACAGGATTTGACCCTTCCGCGGCACAAAGCGGGTGTTGACCCGCTGCCCGTCTGCCAGAATGCCGTCGGGCAGCCATTTGATGCGCCGTACCACTGTGCCGGACAGCCCCAGGTGCTTTTTCAGCAGGGTGTCCACCCGGACGCCCGTCAGTTCCGGGCCGATGTGCAGCTCCAGATGGCGGATTCTGGGCTGCGTCCCGTCCTGGATTTGGTCGGTCAAACTGCCACCCCCTTCCCTGTTCCGTTTTTGGACGATCCGAGCATAGCATATCCAATCAGGGATGTCAAAAGAGATAAAAAATTCCAAGGCGTTCCGGTTGCAAATCCGCTGAAATTCGATATAATAATGTCTGCCGAACCAACCGCGAAGCGGTTGATTGCGCGGTAATTGCCATGCACTTAAAACTGTATGATCATATCCTTCAGAGAAAGGGGGGCGGTTCCATGTTCGGACACAAAAGGGGCAGCCAGTCCCAGACGTCGTTCCAGGACAAGCTGGGCATCTACATCCACATTCCGTTTTGCCGAAGCAAATGCGACTACTGCGACTTTTACTCCCTGGCGGGGCGGGAAGAGCGGATGGACGCCTATCAGAAAGCGCTCCTGACCCACATCGGGGAGACGGCGCCTTTGGCTCAGGGGATCCCGGTGGATACCATCTATTTCGGCGGTGGTACGCCCAGCTTTTATGGAGACAAGCGGCTGCGGGAACTGCTCTGCGCCGTGCAAAAGCAGTTCCAAGTGGAGAAAGGAGCCGAAATTACCCTGGAGGCTAATCCGGACAGCGTGGAGGTCAAATCGCTGCGCCGGCTGCGGAAGGCGGGCTTCAACCGTCTGTCTCTGGGAATACAGTCGTCCTGTCCCGAGGAACTGGCCGCCATTCACCGCCCCCACACGGTCCGACAGGGCGACCAGGCGGTGGCGGCGGCCAAGAAGGCCCGCTTTCAAAATCTCTCTCTGGATTTGATTTACGGACTGCCCGGACAGACTATGGACAGCTGGAAGGCCACGGTGGAACATGCCCTGTCCCTGATCCCGCAGCACCTGTCTTGTTACGGGTTGAAGGTAGAGGAAGGAACGCCCCTGGCCGCCCGGGTTGCGGCGGGAGAGGTGCTGCCCGATGACGACATGCAGGCCGAACTGTACCTGTGGACGGTGGGGCGGCTGGAGCGGGCTGGCTTTGTCCAGTATGAGATTTCCAACTTTGCCAAGCCGGGCTATGAGTCCCGGCATAATCTGCGCTATTGGCTGACCCGCCCCTATATCGGCTTTGGACCGGGTGCCCACTCCGACTTTGGCGGGCGGCGCTACTCCTTTACCAGGGATCTGGACGCCTATATCGATGGAGTACTGCGCGGTGGAACCATCATTGACAGCGAGGAGCTGATCCCTCAGCGGGAGCGGTGCGGCGAGTATCTGATGCTCCGTCTGCGCACCGCCCGGGGCATTGAGGAGTGGGAGTACCGCCGGGCTTATTTTATGGATTTTGAGCCGCTGGAACGGCGGCTGCGGGAATTGGAAGACAACGGGTGGGCGGAGAAAAGCCGGGAGGGCCGCTGGCGGCTGACGCCTAGGGGCTTCTTGGTTTCCAATGCCCTCATCGGCGACCTGCTGGAGCGGCAGGAGCAGGCCGATCTGGCCGACCTTCTACCAAAAGCCAAAGAGCAGTTTGCCAGACGAACCGGCGGTTGAGTGTGTCCGCCCCCGGAAGAAAAAACGATAAAAAATTATTTCGAAATGGACAGTCAGAGGATCTGAATGGGAGCCAACATCCATTTATTTTGACGATTTGTTCGTGCGGATGTAAAATTCGTTGCCAGGCGGGTATAATAGTGCTATAATATATGAGGTTTATACTGCCCTGGGCTCGACCCGGGGCTTTGCTTGACTGTTTACATATAGCCAACGGCTGTATTTTGATACAATGCCATCTTAATGGCGTGAAGAAGGTGCATGGTTTGACCAAATATCAAATCCAAGGAGGCAAGCCCCTCTATGGAACCATCGAAATCAGCGGTGCAAAAAATGCCGCTGTTGCGATTATCCCAGCCGCTCTGATGGTGGATGGGGTTTGCCGCATTGAAAATATTCCACAAATCAGCGATGTTACCCTCATCCTTCAAATTCTGCGGGAGCTGGGGGCTGAAGTAAAGACCGTCAATCGAACCACGGTGGACGTGGACTGCTCCCGCATCCGCAATCGACAGGTGCCCTATGAGCTGGCTCGGAAAATCCGCGCCAGCTATTATCTGGTGGGCGCTCTGCTGGGCCGCTTTGGCTGGGCTGAGGTGCCGCTTCCCGGGGGCTGCGATTTGGGCGGACGGCCCATTGACCAGCACATCAAGGGATTTGTGGCGATGGGGGCCGAAGTGGATGTGCGCAACGGCCTGATTTGTGCCCAGGTACCCGGCGGAGGCCGGCTTGTGGGGGGACAGGTCTATTTGGATATGGTCTCCGTGGGAGCCACCATGAATATTATGCTGGCTGCCGCCCTGGCCAATGGCATGACCATCATTGAAAACGCAGCCAAGGAGCCGCACATCGTGGATTTGGCCAACTTCCTCAACTCCATGGGCGCAGATATTATGGGCGCAGGTACCGACGTCATTAAGGTGCGGGGGGTGGACCGGCTGCGTGGCGGGTCCTACTCCATTATTCCGGATCAGATCGAGGCAGGCACTTATATGGCTGCCGTGGCCGCCGCCGGAGGCGAGGTGCTGATCAAAAATGTGATTCCCAAGCACTTGGACTGTATCACCGCCAAACTGGTGGAGATGGGGGTTGACGTGGAGGAGCAGGACGATGCCCTTCTGGTTCGGCGGGACGGGCCCATCAGCCGGGTCAATGTGAAGACAATGCCCTATCCGGGCTTCCCCACCGACATGCAGCCCCAGATTGCCGCCGTGCTGTGTATGGCTCAGGGGACCAGCGTCCTTACCGAGGGAGTCTGGGAGAACCGGTACCGCTATGTGGACGAGTTCCGCCGCATGGGGGCCCGCATTCAAGTGGATGGAAAGGTGGCCGTCATTGAGGGAGTGGACAGACTGACCGGAGCGCCCGTCCATGCCTGCGACCTTCGGGCCGGAGCCGCCATGGTGATTGCCGGCCTGTCCGCCCAGGGGACAACGGAGATCGATGCCATCTACCACATTGAGCGCGGCTATGAGACCTTGGTGGAAAAACTGGCCGGCGTGGGAGCCAGCATTAAGGTAATCACCATCCCAGATGAGGACAACCAGTCCCAGGCGGGCTGAGAACATAAAAAAGGCTTGAGCGGCGGTGTGCTCAGGCCTTTTTTGGATACATCACGATTAGGAGCGATCAGTTTGCTGACATTTACCACCTTGGCCAGCGGATCCAGCGGCAATGCCGCGCTGGTGTCCTGCGGTTCGACCCATATTCTGCTGGATGCGGGGATCTCCGCCCGGCGCATTACCTCCGGATTAAAGGCGCTGGGGGTGGATCCGGCCGCTCTGACCGCGGTTCTGGTGACCCATGAGCACCACGACCACATCAGCGGCCTGGCGGTGCTGACCAAAAAGATTCGTGTGCCCGTGGTCTCCTCCGGCCCCACCTGCGGCCAGCTGTGCTATAAAATCCCGTTTGTGGACGATTTGGTGCGGCGGCAGCAGCCGGGCACCGGGGTGCAGTTGGGGGAGCTGTGGGTGGAGTCCTTTTCCACCTCCCACGATGCCGCCGGCAGCGTCGGTTACTCCATTGCCGGAGACGGATGCCGGATGGTGCTGGCTACCGACCTGGGCTGTATTACCCCGGAAGTCCAGCAGGCGGTGCGGGGCTGTGATCTGTTGGTGTGCGAGACCAACCACGACGAAAACTGGGTCAAATCCGGGCCCTATCCCTACCATCTCAAGGCACGTATCCTGGGGGACCGGGGCCATCTGTCCAACGAGGCGGGGGCCGAGCTGGCCGCCCTGGGGGTGGAGATGGGGGCCCGTACCGTGGTGTTGGCCCACCTGTCTTCCGAGAACAACACCCCCGCCCACGCGCGGGAGGTGGTCTGCCGCCGCCTGAAGGCCATGGGAGCCGATCCGGAGCAGGATGTGAATCTGTCGGTCGCGCCCCGGGGAGACCTGGGACCGATGTATCGTCTGGAACAGGGGGAAGATGTCCGGGCATTTCGGCTGAAGGGGGCCGCTTTGTGCTGAGTGTACATTTGATCTGCGTGGGCAAGCTGAAGGAGAAGTTTTATCTGGAGGCCTGCGCGGAATATGTCAAACGGCTCTCCGCTTATTGCAAACTGAATCTGGTAGAACTGCCCGAGGAGAAGCTGCCGCAAATGCCTTCCCAGGCCCAGATCGACGCGGCGCTGGAAAAAGAAGGGGCGGCCATTCGGGCGAAGATTCCTCCCGGCTCCAGTCTGGTGGCTCTGTGCGTGGAGGGACGGCTGCGATCCAGCCAGGAGCTGGCCGAGCTGATGGGCGCCTGGGAACACAACAGCGCCAAGCATTTGATTTTTGTCATTGGGGGCTCCTATGGATTGGCCGAGTCATTGAAAGCGGAGGCATGGGAGAAGCTGTCCATGTCCCCCATGACCTTCCCGCACCACCTGGCCCGGGTCATGGTACTGGAGCAGATTTACCGGGCCTTTAAGATTCAGGAGGGTTCCTCTTACCATAAATGAAGAATGAAACCCCGGGGCAGCGGCATTGCGGCTGCCCCGGGGTTTAAACGCCGGTCAAATCAAAGGGGGGCGTATACTCTTCCTCGGCGGAGGTCCGCTCCTGACAGAAGCCGTCCAGGCCGAGATTCTGCATATAGGCGATGGCGCACTCCATCTCACCCCGGCGCAGACGGCGGTTGATCTCAGGGTGAGCGGACAGATCGCCCCAGGGAGTGTACTGGCTCATCAGAGAGAACAAAACCGTCCCAGGGTCGAAGGAGGCGGCCACCCAGTCCATTACGTCCTTGGCCTGCGCCACCTGGCCGGGGAGGATCAGGTGGCGGATGAGGACGCCCCGGACCAGCAAACCATCCTGGTCAAAGTGGCAGGGCCCTGTCTGGCGGACCATTTCCCGGATCGCGGCGACCGCGACTTCCGGGTAGTCGGCGGCGTGGGAGTACCGCAGGGCGGTGGCGCTGTCCAGATACTTCAGATCGGGAAGATAGATATCCACTTTGCCCTCCAGCTGTCTTAGCGTCTCCACACGGTCATATCCCCCGGAGTTCCACACCACCGGCCGGGCAAAGGAATGGCGCTGCAGCAGACTGCAGATCACATGGGCGTAATGGGTTGGATTGACAAAGTTGAGGTTGTGGGCCCCCTGGGCAATGAGCCGGGTGCAGATTTTCTCCAGGCGGTCCACTGAGATGGCTTTGCCGAAGTCCTGGTGGCTGATGCGTTCATTCTGGCAAAAGACGCAGCCCAGGGAGCAGCCGGAAAAGAAGATGGTGCCCGACCCCTTTGAGCCGGAAATAGGGGGTTCCTCCCAGCGGTGGAGGGCAGCCCGGGCCAAGACAGGGGATTCCGGCATCCGGCAAAAGCCGTGTCCCTCCGTGTCCGTGCGCACGGCTCCACAGTTTCGGGGGCAGAGACGGCAGATCATAGTGATGGTTCCTTTCTGAACAATGAACTTAAACCTGTCCCAGACGGCCGGACACCTGGTCCGCAAAGCTCTGGAACGCGTTGGGAATGGCATAAACGCTCCGCAGGTCTGCCAGGTCGGCCCAAACCCAGTTTTCGGGCAGTTGAGGGGACTCCAGTTCACTGGACAGGGCGGTCATGTGCCACTCGATGTGGGAAAAAATATGTTTGCCTGTACCGGCTTTCTCCATGGCTTGGGGGATTACCCCCCATACCTGGGGCCAATTGGTGCCGTCTGTCAGTTCGTTGGGGTATTCCCAAAGCCCAGCCAGCAAACCCTTGTCCGGCCTACGCCGCAGGGCCACGCTGTCCCCGTGAAACAGCAGGTAAACCGTTCGGGTTTCGATCCGCCTGGCCTTTTTGGCCGCTTTCACCGGCAGTTCGTTGGTTCGTCCCTCCTGATAAGCCCGGCAGAAGTCCGCCGCCGGACACTGTTGGCACAGGGGGGCGCCGTTTGGCAGGCAAACGGTAGCCCCAAGTTCCATCATGGCCTGATTAAAGTCCCCGGGAGCATCCAGCGGAATGATCCGGGCCAGAGCTTGGGTCACTTTCCTTTTCATGGCTGGGGTGGAAATATCTCCGGCGTCTGCGCAGATCCGGGCCACAACCCGGAGTACGTTGCCGTCCACCGCCGGAACAGGCAGACCGAACGCGATGGAGGAGATGGCACCGGCGGTATAGTCCCCCACACCGGACAGAGAACGAATCTCGTCATAAGTGTTTGGAAATACTCCGCCAAAGGTTTCGGAAATTTCTCGGGCCGCCTTTTGCAAATTCCGTGCCCGCCTGTAGTAACCCAGCCCTTGCCAAAGCTTCATCAGCCGGCCTTCGGGCAGAGCGGCCAGATCGGCTACCGTGGGAGCCGCCTCCAAAAAGCGGCGGTAGTGCTCCAGAACTGCCGCCACCCGAGTCTGCTGGAGCATAATCTCGGACAGCCATACCCGGTAAGGAGTGGGGTGACTGCGCCAGGGCAGCACCCGGGCATGCTCCCGATACCACATCAACAACGGGATGGGAAGTTGTTCGAGTTCCTTCAAAGCATTGGCCTCCTGACCTTGGTTCTGCATTTTCCTGATTATACGCCAAAATGGATGGAACCGCAACGGAAACATTATAATCTTTTAGCAATATGAAGTATAGCACATTTGGGGATGGCATTTCCTGACACGTCGTGTTAAAGTTTTAACAGAACAAGAGTTAAAAATTTAACGATATTCCGGCTGCCGCTCTTACCGGGCTATGTTAAATCAAAACTTTTGTGATTATTCCTTTTTCATCCATCCTTCCAGATCAAACTGTTCAGGGGCGCCCGTAAGGGCGCCCCTGAACAGTTTTTTTACAAGGAATCAATTCTGGGTTGCCCCAAATTGTCATTCGTTGGTAAGGTGCTCTTCCACAGCTGCCACCACTTCATAGACCAGTGCGTCGCAGTGAGCGGTTCTTACCTCACCCCGGTCGTGGGAGGTTTTGAGCAGAGCCGCACAGTCGGTGGAACCGTGTTTTTGGCGAAACTGCTGGAGCAGAGCCGTGGCCTGCTGCTGATCATAGCTAAGTGCGCCCATTACCATCAGCGCCCCGGTCAGGGCGCCGCAGGTAGCGCCGTGGCGCATGCCGGAAGCAAAATGGCTACCCAGGGCATAGGCCTGGGCTTCCGACAAGCCCATCTCCTGGGCAAAGGTGACCAATACGGACTGACAGCAGTTGTAGTGTACGTCGGTGCAGCCACGAAGAGCCCGGGTATGTTCCATACGATTCATGTGCAATTCTCCTTAAAATTATATCATATCATTTGATCCCAGACCACCGGACAGACAAACCGCGGCGGGGTGGGTGGATTCGGATCGGGGCTGTTTATCCAGCACCATTTGGTGATAGCGCAGGTACTGATAGCCGCTCTTTTTATACAGTCTGACCGCTCCCTGGTTGACAGGGGTGACCTCCAGCCGAAATCTGCGGGCAGAAGGGTACTGGGTTTCAATCCAGGCCATGATGGCATGGCCCAGGCCGCGACCTCGGAATGGAGGGTTCAGATAAATTTCTTCAATGAAAATGCACCGGCCCCCTACCTCGGCGGCATAGCACTGGGTCAGATAGAGGTATCCGGCCACCTCTGTGCCGTCAAGAACCAAAATACCCCGCAGCAAAGGTTCGGCGGGATCGGCGGCATCCAGGAAGGATCGTTCCAAGATGGAAGTCTCTACGGAGTGATCCACCGCGTCGGTTTGATAAAAGGCTTCCACCATAGGCAGGACCACGTCCCGGTCCTGAGGGGTAACGTCGCGAAAGGTCAGCATGGCAGTTCTCCTAATTAAAAATGTCGGGGGTATCGGCAAACAGCTGCCGTACCCGCTCCAGCACCGGGTTGTGGTCCGGCGCGGACAGGCTGGAGTCCCGTTCCAGCATGGCCTTGGCAGCCTCCTGCGCCTCGTTGAGCAGGCGCATGTCTCCAGCCAGATCGGCAATTTTCATCCGGGGCAGGCCGTGCTGCCGGTTGCCGAAGAAATCGCCGGGGCCGCGGAGCTTCAAATCCTCCTCGGAAATTCGAAAGCCGTCGGTGGTGGAGGCCAGGGTGCGCAGCCGGGTCATAGAATCGGGATTCCGGGTGGAGGTAATGAGAACGCAGTAGGATTGGTGATTTCCACGGCCCACCCGTCCCCGGAGCTGGTGAAGCTGGCTGAGACCGAAGCGGTCGGCGTTTTCCACCACCATAAGGGAGGCGTTTGGTACATCGACCCCAACCTCAATCACCGTGGTGGACACCAGTACCTGGGTCTCACCCCGGGAAAACGCGGCCATCACGGCGTCTTTTTCCCGCGGCCGCATCTTTCCATGCAGGATGTCAACCTTCAAATCCGGGAAAATCTCCCGCTTTAGTTTTGCGGCGTAGGTAGTGACTGCTTTCAGGTCCGGGGCGGGGGCTTCGCCTCCGGGCAGCGGAGTGTCCGGGTTCTCCTCCACGGCCGGGCAGACCATGTACACCTGCCGCCCGTCGGCGACCTGCTTGCGGACAAAGTTGTACATGCGGGTCCGTTTGTCCTCCCGGACGATGTAGGTCTCGATAGGGGTGCGGCCGGGGGGCAGCTGGTCGATGACGGACACATCTAAATCCCCGTAGATGATGAGCGCCAAGGTGCGGGGAATGGGGGTGGCCGACATAACCAGAACGTGGGGGGGCGGCATCCCGCCGGTCTCCGACTTCCCGGCGAGAGAAGCCCGTTGAGCCACGCCGAACCGGTGCTGCTCGTCTGCTACGATCAGAGCCAGGCGGCGGAAGGCGACCCCGTCTGAAATGAGAGCCTGTGTGCCCACGGCGAGGTCGATGTCCCCCTCTGCCAGAGCTTTGCGGGTCTGTTTTTTCTCTGTCGGCGTCAAGGCCCCGGTGAGCAGACCCACCCGCACCCCAGCCGGAGAGAGAAGCGCGGACAGCGAGCGGTAATGCTGCTCGGCCAGCACCTCGGTGGGGGCCATGAGAGCCGCCTGATACCCGCCCTTTACCGCCAGCCAGGCGGCATAAGCCGCCACAGCGGTCTTACCTGACCCGACGTCTCCCTGAACCAGCCGGTTCATAGGACGCCCGGAGCTCATGTCTGAGGCCGCTTCCTCCATCACCCGGCGCTGGGCGTCTGTGGGGGTGAAGGGGAGCAGAGACTGGAATTCGGTCCAGGGCCGGCGGGGAACAAAACAGCCGGAGCCGGAGCCTTCCCGTCGCCGCTTCAGGAAGCTGAGCCCCACCGCAAGATAGAACAGCTCCTCAAACGTGAGCCGCCGTCTGGCCAACTCAAGGGCCTGCTCATCCTCCGGAAAGTGGATGTTACGTATGGAAAATTCCATCGCCGCCAGGTTGTGCTCCTGGCGGATAGTCTGGGGCAGGGTTTCGGGGATCTGGTCGGCGCAGTCCAGCGCCTGACGGGTGAGGGCGGCCAGCAGGTGGTTGGTAATGCCGGCCGTCAGCGGGTAGATGGGCATGATGCAGCCGGTGAAGTTCTGCCTGCCCACCCGTTCGAAGATGGGGTTGACCATGGTGCGGCGGCGGCCCTGTTCCTCCACGGTGCCGAAAAAAATGTATTCCTCCCCAGCCCGGATTGCTTTTTCCACATAACTCTGGTTAAAAAAGGTTAGGTGAAGCGCCCCAGTTTGATCTACCACCTTGACCTGAACCAGCTCCAGGCCCTTTCGGATGCGGGCCAGCCGGGGGTGCTCGGCCGCCATGGCGGTGATGCATACCCGCTGGTCCAGCGGAGCGCTCCGGACCGCGTACATTTGCCGCCGGTCTTCATAGTCCCGGGGGTAGTAGGAGAGCAGGTCGGCACAGCGAGTCAACCCCAGTTTGCTCAGCTTTTTGGCCCGCACGTCCCCCACACCGGGGAAGTCAAGAACAGGGGTGTTCAGGGTCACGGTCATGGGGGACCTCCTCTCTAACATGATCTAAATTCTCATTTTAGCACATGTTTTTTGCGGAGTAAAGGCGAAAGAGGGCCCTTGTCAGAAGGAAACAAAACAGGTATAATGAACCAAAAGTTTTTAGGTTAGGAAGGAGTCCCGTGTGATGTCGGAGTATATTTTGAACCTGCTTCCGGTGAACGAGGAGGAGAAGAAGGAATTTGAGACCATCGCCCCTGACGCCACCCATGTCTGGGCCGGCCGCAGAACCATCACCCCCGAGCAGTTGGCGGCGGCCACCGTCATCTTGGGCTGGCCTCGGCCCGGAGACATGAAGCAGGCGGTCAGCCTGAAGTGGTTCCAAACCATGTGGGCGGGCACCGATGAGTATGAGGCCCCCGGTATTCTGCCCGAAGGGGTCCTGTTTACCTCCTCCAGCGGTTCCAACAGCCGAAGCGTGGCCGAGCATATGCTGGCCAGCCTTCTGGCCCTGTGCCGCCGTCTGCCCGCCTACCGGGATAGTCAGCGGGCTCACCGCTGGGAGGACGAGGGGGAGATGAAGACCATTTTCCAAGGCACGGTTCTGGTGGTGGGAGCGGGCAACGTCGGGTCCGTATTTTCTGGCCTATGCCGCGGATTGGGGGCTCATGTGATCGGATTAAAGCGGACGGTAAGAGGGCCGATGGAGGACTTTGACGAGGTGTATCCCATGGAGCAACTCGATGAACTTCTGCCCCGGGCCGACGTGGTGGCCCTGGTGCTACCCCACTCCCCTGCCACCGCCGGGCTGATGGACAAAAGACGCATCTCCATGATGAAGAAAGACGCCGTCCTGATCAGCTCTGGCCGGGGCTCGGTGCTGGATCAGGATGCGCTGGCCGAGGCCATGGGGGCCGGCCAGCTGTGGGGTGCGGCCCTGGATGTGACAGAGCCCGAGCCGCTGCCGGAGGACAGCCCCCTGTGGGGAATCCCCAACCTTTTGCTCACGCCGCACGTGGCAGGGGGAATGCGGCTGGAGATTACCCGTAAGGCTTGTATCCGGATGGCCCAGGAGAATCTGCGCCGTTATCTGGCCGGGGCGCCGCTGAGCAACTTGGTGCGGAAGGGATAAAAACCGCCCCGACAGGAACCTGCATCGGGGATGGGACCGAAACGTCTGTGTCGCGAGGAAATTTCGGTTTCGTTGCACCTGCCGCCGCGGGGGCTGGAGAAACGTAAGCGGTGGAGATGGAGGTTATCCGCGTGAAAATAAACATTGTTGATATCCTGGACAGCCTGAACAAGGCGCAAAGCGTAATCTCGCCTGAACTTGGCGCACACCAGCGGCAAGTGGCCTATCTGGCTTACCGGATGGCGAAACAATTGAAATGGCCCCAGGAAACCAGAAATAAGGTGTTTATAGCCGGATTGCTGCATGATATCGGCGCGTTGTCGTTTCAGGAAAAAGAGGCTGTGGTTGCGGGAACGGAAGATATTCATGTCCATGCGCGGCGCGGGGCCTATTTGATTTCCAACTTTTTGCCGCAAAGGCACATTGCTCCGGTGATCAAATACCACCACGTTCCCTGGCAGAATGGGAAATCAGTGGAAGAAAATCCGGACATGCCTATGGAAAGCCAGCTTTTATATTTGACGGACCGAATCTGTGTAAATATCATAGGTTCAAAGTTCATCCTATCCCAAATATCTTACCTGAAGGAGTACTCCAAACGTAACCGCGGCGAACTCTTTGTGCCGGAATACGTAGATGCGTTTCTGGAGTTGGCGGCCAATGAAAGTGTTTGGCTGGATCTGGTGTCGGACGACCTCATTTCCAAAATTGATTACTCCTATATTGCCAGCACTGACGTGTCGATGGATGATCTGGTCGATCTGGCACGTATTTATTCCTACCTGATTGACTTCAGAAGTCCGTTTACCGCCACACATTCGGCCGGCGTGGCGAAGGTGGCGCAAAAACTGGCGGAGCTTTTGCATTTTTCTCCCACCGACTGTAAGAAAATAATGGTTGCCGGATACCTTCATGATTTGGGGAAGCTTGCGGTGGACAATGCCATTTTGGAAAAGCAATCGGCGCTGGATCCGGAAGAATTTGATGTGATCCGTTCCCATACATACTATACATACTATTTGCTGGACGGCATCGCAGGGTTGGATGACCTCAAGCGTTGGGCGGCCTATCATCACGAACGATTGAACGGGACCGGGTATCCCTTTCACATCGGGGAGGCCAACTTGGGGTTAGGGGCAAGAATTATGGCGGTTGCGGATGTGTTCTCGGCGCTGCAGGAAAAGCGGCCCTACAAAGAGCCGATGTCCCAGGCTGAGACAACATCCATTTTGAACCGTATGGTGGAGAATGGGTCGCTGGATTCTTACATTGTGAGCACGCTTCTGAAAAATTTTACCGCTTTGGCGGAGATCTTTATTCATGCGGGCGAGCAGGCCGTGAAGGAATACGGCATATTGTACGACATCGGAGTGACCAACCAGAGTAAAAACGAAGGGCCCATAGGAGAAAACGAATTAAGCCGGCCGATATAGGCCGCCCATATGCGAAATTGAGCAGGAGGATTCTTCGAGAGAGTCCTCCTGCCTTTGTTTGGAGCAAAAATGGGAGCAGCCAACGGCTACTCCCATTCGATGGTCGAACGATATGGCGGCGTACGCCGCGGGCGAGTTCGATTAGGTTCCCCAACGAAAAATAGGCCGGAGAAACCACGCTTAAAATTCCGCGTTGCCCACGGTGCGGGGGTGGAGCTCTACATCCCGGATGTTGCCGATGCCGGTGAGGTACATCACCAGCCGCTCAAAGCCCAGGCCGTAGCCGGCGTGGCGGCAGGAGCCGTACCGCCGCAGGTCACAGTACCACCAGTAGTCGTCCGGGTTCATGCCAAGCTCTCGAATGCGCCCCTCCAGCACATCCAGGCGCTCCTCGCGCTGGGAGCCGCCGATAATCTCGCCAATCCCGGGCACCAGACAGTCGGCCGCGGCCACCGTCTTGCCGTCGTCGTTCTGACGCATATAAAACGACTTGATCTCCTTGGGATAATCGGTGACAAAAACGGGCTTTTGGAACACCTGCTCGGTGAGATACCGCTCGTGCTCGGTCTGCAGATCGCTGCCCCACTCCACTTTGAAGTCAAATTGGTCGTTGTGCGCCTTTAGAATCTCCACAGCCTCGGTGTAGGTCAACCGCCCGAAGTCAGAGCCGGCCACGTGCTCCAGCCGCGCCTTCAGGCCCTTGTCCACAAAGGAGTTGAAAAAGTCCATCTCGTCGGGGCAGCGCTCCATAACAAAGCGGATAATATACTTGATCATATCCTCGGCCACATCCATATAGTCGGTCAGATCGGCGAAGGCCATTTCTGGCTCGATCATCCAGAACTCGGCAGCATGGCGGGCGGTGTTGGAATTTTCAGCCCGGAAGGTGGGGCCGAAGGTATATACATTGCCGAAGGCCAAGGCAAAGTTTTCGCAGTTGAGCTGGCCGGACACGGTGAGGTTGGCCCGCTTTCCGAAAAAGTCCTGAGAGTAGTCCACGGCTCCGTCCGCGGTTTTGGGAAGGTTCTGGAGGTCCAGGGTGGTGACCTGAAACATCTCGCCGGCCCCCTCGCAGTCGGAGGCGGTGATGATGGGAGTGTGAACATAGACAAAGCCGCGGTCCTGGAAGAAGCAGTGGACGGCGTGGGCGGCAACCGAGCGCACCCGGAAGGCGGCCGAGAACAGGTTGGTACGGGGCCTGAGATGCTGGATGGTGCGCAAAAATTCCACGCTGTGGCGCTTTTTCTGCAGGGGATAGTCCGGCGCGGAGGGGCCTTCCACCGCCACGGAAACGGCCTTAAGCTCCAAAGGCTGCTTGGCCTGGGGGGTCAGTACGACTTGGCCGGTGATGATAAGCGCGGCCCCCACGTTCTGGCCCACAATCTCCTTAAAGTTGTCCAGGGTATTGGCCTCCAGAACCACCTGAAGGTTTTTAAAGCAGGAGCCATCGTTGAGTTCGACAAACCCGAAGGCCTTCATGTCCCGAATCGTTCGGGCCCAGCCACAGACGGTAATGGTCTGGTTGTGCAGGGACTCCTGGTCGGCAAAGACGGCGGCAATGGTGATGCGTTCCATAGTATAAAATCCTCTCCATATCTTGCAGTATTGGGGTAAGACGAAGCGGCTGATCGACAGACATTATTATAATGCTTTTTTAGCGGGTTACAAGTGTTCTGATGGATTTTTGGTATCATTTAGGCGAAATCTGCTCAAACACCGGCATTATCACCCCAGCGAATGAGAAAATAGCTGTCCGAACTCACGAGACCCTGGGAGTCGGAGGGAAGAAACACCTTATAGTTGCCCAGATAAAACCAATAGCCGGCACCACTGTACAAATTCCAGGAGAACGCGGTGTTCAGACTGGAGATGATCTGATCGGTTTCCGCGGGCAGAGCGTCCCCCAGGACCAGTGCGGCAGGGACGGTGACGGCCTCCCAAGGCTGGCCCTCTTCCGGGGAGAAGAATTGGATCCCGGTCGCCGGGTCTTTCACCCCAAAGCCTGCATAGAGCAGACCGGCTAAATCCGCATCGGCGGACTGAGAGGCCCCTGCGGGAGTGCTGGTCTGACCCAGAGCGGAGGCACAGGACATTAGCTTGTCCCATACGGGGCCGGGCTGCTCGGTCCACTGGTCGATCCAGGACACCAGTCCGTCCGCCCACTGGGGGAACAGGGTTTGGGGCAGCAGGTCGTCCCGGGAAAGAACCAGGTTGGAGCCCCCGGACCGAAGGCTTCGGCCCTGGCTGTCGGTGAGAAAGCGAAAGGTGATCGTTCCGGTCTGCACCATCCAGCAGGCCCCGGCCACTGGGTCGTTGGGGGCGAAGATCAGGGTGTCTTCCCACTGGGAGCGCAGCACGTCCACGGAAGTTTCCTGGCGGAGGGTGGTGCCCAGGGCGGCACACACCGAGCCGGACTGGCGGGGCGGGCCGGAAAACAGCAGGGCAGTCAGATCCATGCGGACCCCCTCCCGGCCGTTGGGCCACCAGTCATAAGAGACCAGATCGGAGTCCGAACGGATCTGGTCCATCGACTGCCCCAGATAGGACAGCTCGGCACCGTACTCCTCCAGCCAGGCTGGGGCACAGTCGGCCTGAGTGGGCTTGGACTGGGAAGAGGAAACCTCGCCCGACGAGGCGGAGGACTGGACAAACGGGCTGGCAGAGCCGGATAGATCAGCGGAAGAGGATGCTGGATTCGTTCCTTTGGGTCCGCAGGCGCACAGCAGGATTATGAGCACCGCCAGACAAAAACCGAGGAGATATAATTTCACGCAGGAGCCTCCTTTTTGCGTCACGGACTTCTTTTGTATGCAGGGAACAAGCAATTCTATTGTACCCAACCGAAGGGATACTGTCAATGCGGGACGACTGGGAGAGACGCGCAGAGCGGTCCCCACCGTGGGGACCGCTCTGCACAGCAAAAAGAAGAAAAAGAGAGAAAAGGGGGGAGAAAAGAGCGTTAGAAGTCCAAGCGGCCAAAGGCGATGCAGCGGCCGCTTTTCCGGTCGAACAGCATGATATGCTCGCCTGAGATGTCCACGTGGATTTTGGAGCCAATGGTAAAAAGCGCGCTGCCAAAGACCACTGCGGTCAGCAGGAAGTTGTCCACTCGAACCTTGATGGTGGACTCCATGCCGGTGGGCATGGCGCCGTAAATTTCGCCCTCCAGCGCGCCCTGTTCCACAATATCGATAAATTCGGGGCGGATACCCAGGACCAGATCTTCGTTGGTGAGAACGGGTTCCTCCTGAACGGAGAAGCTGTCGTCCACCACTTTGGCAATGGGATAGCGGAACGTCTCGTCCTTGTTGCCCTTTTCCACATAGGATTTCTCAGCGGCCTGCTTTCTGCGTTTTTCCGCCAGAGCGGCGTCCTGCTCATCCCGCTGCCGGAACCAGTCGGACAAATCAATGGGTTGGGAGGGCCGGAAGGTGGTTTTCCGGCCGTGAAAAACGGTCAGGGCGATAGAGCCGTCTGGTTCCTGTGTTCCCTTGGCCTCGACAAAGTTGATGGAGGGGTTGCCCACAAAGTCGGCCACGAAGAGGTTGGTGGGCCGATTGTAGACCGTGAGCGGGGCGTCGTACTGCTGCAGCACACCGTTGTTGATGAGGCAAATCTGGGTGGCCAGGGTCATAGCTTCCATCTGGTCGTGGGTGACGTAAACAAAGGTGGAACCCGTCTCCACATGCAGGCGCTGCAGCTCATAGCGCATCTCCAGGCGCAGCTTGGCGTCCAGGTTGGACAGCGGTTCGTCCATGAAAAGGACCGTGGGCTCGGGGGCCAGTGTGCGGGCGATGGCCACACGCTGCTGTTGGCCGCCGGACAGTTCGGCGGGGTAGCGGTCCATAAACATCCC
>JBFWME010000010.1:37428-54349 GCA_050251755.1 Lawsonibacter sp.
CTCCGATGGTGATCCGGCCGCTGGTGGGAGTTTCCAGACCGGCGATCATGCGCAGCGTGGTGGTTTTGCCGCAGCCGGAGGGCCCCAGCAGGGTGACAAAGGAGTTGTTATCAATCACCAGATCCAGATCGTCCACAGCATAAAATTTGCCCCAGCGCTTGGTGACATGTTCCAATTTGATTTCAGGCATGGTTTAACCTCCTATCCCTTTATCCAGGCTTGCACCGGTGATTTTGTTCACGATGGCATTGCACACCAGGATGGTGACGATCAAAATCAGATTGATGCCGCTGGAGAAGGCGTAGAGCCCCATTTCGTCGAAGTAGTCCAGCGTGGTGGCCAGGAGAAAGCCCTGGACGCACAGCAGCATGAACAGGGACAGCTCCCGCAGGCAGGTCATAAAGGGGAGCAGATAGCCGCTGATGATGGACGATTTCTGAATGGGGATGATGATGCGGACCATTCGCTTGATCCATGGGATGTTCTGGATCATGGCCGCCTCCTCAATTTCGCCGGACAGCTGGAGCATGGAGTTCAGGGAGCTGCGGCTGGCAAAGGGGATGTATTTGATGGTGCCGACCAGGATCAAAATCGTGTAGGTGTTGAACAGATTGATGTACTGATTGGAAAACAGGATAAAAAACGCCACACCAACGGCGATGGAGGGCATCAGGTAGGGGAGAAACGCGACGCTGTTGACATAATTGGCCCATTTGCTTCGCCGGTTTTTGGACACGGCGTAGCCGATCATGGTTCCGATGGTGCCCGCCAGCAGAGCGCAGCACACGCTGACCCAGATGGTACCCTTGAACGCGTTCCAAATAGTGCCGTTGTGGAGAATGCCCTGCTGACCATACATGCCGTTTTCCGTAATATTCTCGCTGGTGGTCCACCACTTGGTGGTCAGATTGTCCGGGTCCCCGGTGTAAAGAAAGGAGTAGTCCCCGGGGTTTGGCAGGAAGGTTTCAAATGCGAAGGAAACGATGGGGAAAATGCTGGTGAAAAAGGTGATGATCACCAGCGCCAGGGCGATGACATATTTGCCGAAGCGCCCCAGATTGACCTTGGAACTTTGACCGGACTTGCCGGTGACGGTGGTATAGCTTTTCCGGCTTTGCAGGCTGAGCTGGTTGAGCAGCATGATGGCAACGCCGAACAGCATCATAATGATGGCCAGGATGCTGGCCTCTCCGGTGTATTTCGAGTTCATAGACACATACTTGGTGGCCAGTGTGGTCAGCCCCAAATAATGGGGGACCGGGTAGGAGCCCATGGCGCTGCCGAAGACCAGAAGAATGGTGGATAAAATGGCGGGTTTGACCATGGGCAGGGTGATTCGAATCAGGGTTTTCCACTTTGGGGTGTCCAAAATGGTGGCCGCCTCCTCCAGGTTTGCGTCCATGTTGCGGAAGATGCCGCCGATGAGGATGTAGGCAAAGGGGGCATAGTGCAGGCCAAGCACCACCAGGCTTGGAAACAGGCCCTTACACCACCAGATTGGCATATGGATGCCAAGGGTGGCGGACAGCAGGCCGTTTGAGGTGCCGGTCACGGTGTTGGAGTTAAATATGTTCTGCCACACCACGGCCAGAGTCCACTGCGGCATGATGTAGGGGAAGATGAAGATGGAGCTTAAATATTTGCGCCATGCCAGGTTGGTTCTGGTGATCAAAAAGGCGAACAAGCCGCCGAAGAGGATAGATACCACGCAGGTACCCACGGCCAGAAAGACGGTGTTCAGCAGGGGGGTCCACAGGTTGGTTCTGGCCATTCGGCTGGTGAACAGGTCGATGTAGTTGACCAGAGTATAGCCTGCCGCTTGACCGGTAAGGTGGGCGTCGATGGTGCCGGGGTGAATTTTGAAGGTGTCCTCCACAATGGCGATGATGGGGGCTATGGTGGATACCGTCAGCACGATGCCCATGAGCAGGAGAATGACATTGTGGGGCTTGGAGAAGAAGGTCCTCACTTTGTTCCGGCGAATGGCCGATCGGTTGGCCCGGATGACGGTTGACGAATCCATGAAATCTCTCCTTTATGCCGGGAGTGGAAAGCGCCCTTGGGTGCGGCGGGGTTCGCAGCTCCAAGGGCGCTTGTTCTGCTTTTGGTCAGGGCCGATTTCCGGCAGCGCCCAGAAGGGGAAGCGCGCGTTGTGCGCGAGCGAAGCCGCTTAGCCGGCGCTGTATTTGGTCAGCATTTCGATCCAGCTGCCTACGGTGAAGGAAACGGAAGCACAGTATTCGGGGTCCTCCAGAACCAGCTTGCCATCGGTGGTCCACCACTGGTAGCCGCGGTCGTTCTTGGCGGGGAACTTCACGGTGGTGCCGTCTTCGGCCATGCCGCCGGTCTGATGGTGGTAGATCTCTTCATTCTCAGAGGCCAACACGGGATTCATGGAGTAGCCGCCCATATCCTTGCCCCAGGCGGAGAAGCCGTCGGTGGTACAGGTCATGTAGGCGAGGAAGGCACAGGCGGTCCAGGGCAGAGGGCTGTTGTCGGTGACGAACAGATAGTGGCAGTAGCCGAAGCCTCCGATGCCCTGATAGCCGTCTTGATAAGCGGCCACATTGACGTTGTTTACCGAAACGGAGGAGGACTCCTCTACGCTGCGCAGCTTGGAGTAGACCAGCAGACCGAACTGGTCGGTGGCAGACTTGTCGACCAGCGTGTTGCAGATGGGGCCGTCATCGGTTTGGGCGTTGTAGCTTTCCACCCACAGCTTGATCCAGGCCAGAGCATAGACGCCGTCGGCGCCCAGGCCCAGATCGGCGGCCTCGGACTTCATAGCCTCAATGGTAGGTTGGAAATAGGTCTGCTGCTCGGCGGGCAGAGCCTCAAAGGCTTCCTTCAGCCAGGCGGAATAGTCGTCCCGGGTGAGCATGTACAGGAAGTTCTTTCCCACGATCTCAGAGTCGATGTCCATAAACAGGCCGTGTTCCCCCTCGGCCACAAAGTCCCAGCAGTTGGTATAGGTTTTAGACCCTGTGTTATTGTACAGAAAAACTTTATTCAGAGTCTGAAGAGGCAGGAATCCCTCATAGGTGTCGGCGGTGGTGTTGTTGGCGTCGGCCCAGTCCTTGGGGATAAATCGATCCAGAATGCCGGTTTGGACCATCTTGCTCTCGATCTGATTGCCGTCCTGGATCAGAGTCATGGCAAACGTTCCGGTGTCCTTCAGAGAGTCGGCCGTGAGCTGATCAAAGATTTTGTTGTTCTTGGGCTGCTGCCATTCAAACTCCATGTTGTAGCTGGGGTCAAAGGTCTTCAGATATTCGATGAACAGGGGAAGGGCACTCTTGCCGCGGCTGGAGTTGCCCACGCCGTAAAACATCTTGCCGTTGGATTCCTCAATGGCCTTTTTCGCCAACTCTTCCAGAGTCATGCTCTGGGCCTCCTGAATGATCTTCTGGGTTTCGGTCAGGTTTGCGGGAGGTTGGGTGCTGGCGTCACCGGAGCTGGAGCTGCCGGAGGCGGCGGGTGTGCCGGAGCTGCTGCCTGTGCTGGTTCCGCCGCAGGAGACCAGAGCAATGGTCATGGAAGCGGCCAGGAGCAGAGCTGCGATTCGTTTCATGTTGGTTCCTCCTTTATCATTTTCCACAAAATCAAAACGTGAAAACTCAATTTCACTGGTAGTTTTATTCTATGTGCTGCCCAGAGGAAAAAACAGGGGACAAAACTGCGTTTTTTTGTTTTCTCCTGAGGTTTCTGTGAAATAGTAATGAAAGAGGAGCGGAATTTGTGCTATAATTAGTCAAAATATTAAGATCAATCAACTGCGTTTGGAGGGGTGCCGCTGTGCGGAACCAAATACTGTCTATGCTGTTGGCGCTGGGGACGGCGCTGTCCCTGTCCGGTTGCAGTACTGGGGGAGATCCGCAGGCGCTGGCCTTTGCCCCGGAGGAGAGCCAACGATTGACCGTCTACACCGCACATAAGGAGGAGGTGTGGTGGCCTATTGTCAAGGAATTTGAGGAGCGCACCGGCATCTGGGTGGATGTGGTATCCGGGGGCACCAATGAACTATTAGAGCGCATTGCCCAGGAGGAAGACAGTCCAAAAGCCGACGTGATGTTCGGGGGCGGGGTGGAAAGTCTGGAATTTTACCGGGACTGTTTTCAACCGTATACCTGCGCGGAGTCGGAGAAGCTCCAGACGCAGGTTCGGGTGCCCGACGACCTGTGGACCCCCTTCTCCTCTCTTCCTGTGGTGTTGATTTACAACACCAAGCTGGTGGATCCTCAGGAGATCACCCGGTGGGGAGACCTGCTCTCCCCTGAATTTCGGGGGAAGATTGCCTTTGCGGACCCCAGTATTTCCGGTTCCTGCTTTACCGGCCTGGTTACCTTACTGGATGCGTTGGGCGGTGACCAGGACGGGACCATCCGTTGTTTTGTGGACAGTTTGGACGGCCGACAGCTGGACAGCTCCGGGGCGGTGCTGACTTCGGTGGCCGGGGGAACCGACTGGATCGGGGTCACGCTGGAGGAGACGGCCTTGAAACGCATTGCCGCAGGAGACGACATTGCTTTGGTCTACCCTGCCGACGGCACCAGTTCGGTCCCGGATGGGAGCGCCCTGGTGGCGGGAGCGCCGCATGAGGATAACGCCAAGCGGTTTCTGGACTTCACCGTCAGCTGGGATGTGCAGCAGCTGCTGGCCACGCAGTTCTACCGCCGGTCGGTTCGTACCGACGTGGAGCTGGGGCAGAAACTACCCGATCTGGCCGAACTCTCACTGGTGGATTACGATGTGGGCTGGGCCAGTGAAAATCGAAATGCAATTCTGATGGCCTGGGCCTTCTATCTGGGAGGGGAGGAGGAGCCATGAGAAGATTTTTATCCCGATCCTTCCGTAACCGGCTCTTTGTAGCGTTTCTGGTGGTCTCGCTCACCTCTGTTCTGATTTGTTCCTCCATGCTGCTTCAGATTTTCCGCCTGCGCCTTACCGACGCCGCCGTCACCGAAAGCCGGGGCTATTTAAGCAACGTGCGGCATACCATGGACACCGTCTATGACGGATGTTCCGCCTCTGCCTCCGCGCTTCAGGCGGATCCTCTGGTGACCCGGGCCCTGACTGAAGGGGGAGGAGAGACGATTCAGATATACAATCGGCTATTTGCTGCCACCGAGGGGATGCGGAGCTATGCCCGATTCGATCTGTATGATCGGGAAGGCCGCTGGCACTATTCCACCCAAAATGCTCCTACCCAGGAGCAGATGCCAACCGACTGGGGCGTGCTGTATGCGGCGGCTGAGGGCAGCGAATTGACCTTTGTGGCCTGTAAGGACGTCACCGATGTCAATGCGCCGCTGCTTCAGGGGGCGGCCCTGCTGACCGACGGGGACGGGGAGCGGGTGGGTTTTCTCGTGATCAGCCTGTATCAAACCGACTTTCGTCAGCTGCTGGCGGACAAATACGGGACGCAGGACGATTTGATCCTGCTCAGCCGGTACTGGCGGCCGGTGTACTGCGCACAGCCCTCTCTGGCCGCGGCTCTGGCGCCGAAGCTGCGGGAACAGCTGCTGGCTGGGAAAGCGCTGGATGATGTCTCAGAGGATTTTTTGTACAGTGTGGAGTACCATGAGCCCACTGGGCTGTATCTGGTACTCCAGCGGCCGCAGGTGTTTACCAAGGACACCATACGCCTGCTGTATACGGTCAGTTTGTCCAGCGCCTTAAGCTGCGTTGTCATCTCGGTTTTGATGAGCCTGAAGCTGAGCAACCAGCTGTTTCACCCCATTGAGCGACTCCATAGTGCCATCGGCGAGGTGGTTCACAACAATCTGGATGTCTATGTACCGCCGTATCAAGATGACGAGCTGGGGGAATTGGCCCGGCGGTTTAACGGCATGGTGATGGCGCTGAAGCGCAACCAAGAGGAGTTGGTGCAAAACCAACGGGAGTTGAACGAGGCGCAGATCCGTATGCTTCAGGCCCAACTCAACCCCCACTTTTTGTGCAACACCCTGGACACTATGAAGTGGATCAGTAAGATCAACAAGGTGCCCCAGGTCGCGCTCATGTCCACGAACTTGGCGGATATTCTCCGCTTTTGTATTTCCCCGGACGAATTTGTCCCCCTCCGGCGGGAGATGGAGGTGCTGGAGCGGTACATTGAAATCCAAAAAATCCGTCTGTCCGGAAACTTTGCATTCACCGTAGAGCTTCCGGGGGAGCTGGAAGACTGTCTGGTGCCTAAAATGATCCTTCAGCCCATTGTGGAAAACGCCATTCTCCATGGTCTGGATGGGGTGGAAAACGGAGAACTCCGGGTGGCGGCCAGGTGCACGGAGGTCGGGCAGCTTCAAATTACGGTGACCGATAACGGGCGCGGGCTGCCGCCGGAGATGACGGGGACCTATTCCGGCCAGGACCCGGGACATTTGGGGCTATACAATGTGAATACCATTTTGCTGAAATACTACGGGGAGGGCTCCGGACTGTATCTAAAAAATCGGACGGAAGGCACCGGGGCAGTGGTGACGGCCACGCTGCCCATTTGCAGGAAGGAGGAACCGGAATGTTGAAGGTGCTTGTGGTAGAAGATGAGGAGGTGATCCGCAACGGAATTGTCCTTGCGGTGGACTGGGCGGCGCTGGGCTGTGTTGTGGTGGGCGAGGCCGCCAACGGGGAGGAGGCCCTGGAGGCGGTGGAACGGTATGATCCAACCCTGATTATTACCGACTTGAAAATGCCGAAGATGGATGGGATCGAGCTGCTCCAAACCCTGCGGGAGCGGGGAAATGACGTCTTTGCAATCATTCTTACCGCCTATGACAGCTTCTCGTATGCACAGAGCGCCCTGCGTCTGGGAGCCGTGGACTTTTTGTTAAAGCCCTTCCACGACGGGGAGCTGGAGCGGGCTGTTACCGCGCTTCAGCAGAGAATTGCAGCCTCCTCTGGGAAGGGGGAGGCGCTCCGTCCCCTCCCGCTCCCCGGACTGAAAAAGGGAGATAAGAGCAAATATGTGCTGGAGGCGATGGCCTACATCGGAGAGCACTACAACAACCCCAGCATCAGCGTGGGCCTGATCGCCGAACATTTGGGCATCAGCGAGGGGCACCTGAGCCATACGTTTAAAAAGGAGACCGACTACACCCTGCTCAACTATTTGACCCGCTACCGGATCCACAGGGCGATGGAGCTTTTGAAGGACTGCCGCTTGAAGGTATACGAGGTGGGAGAGCAGGTGGGCTATCGAGATATTACCTACTTTTCCGCCACCTTTAAGAAGCTGGTGGGAATCAGCCCCTCGGAATACCAGGATACCAGTCATTAAGGAGGACGATTCATGATTCGACTGATTGCCAGCGATATTGACGGGACCCTGCTTCAGGATGGAGCGGGCTGTATCGCCCCTGCGATGTTCCGTGAAATTACCCGGCTGAGGGCGAAGGGGATTCGGTTCTGTCCTGCCAGCGGGCGGCAGTACCACAGCCTTCGGCGGTTGTTTGCTCCGGTGGCGGACGAGCTTGTTTACGTATGTGAAAACGGGGCGGTGATCTTTGGTCCGGGGAACCCGGGGCCGGTACTGGGCAAAACGAGCATGGAGCGCCCGCTGGCTCTGCGGCTGTGCCATGAAATTTTGGATACCCCCCAGTGTGAGGTGCTCATCTCAGGCGCCAACACCAGCTATCTGTGTCCCAAGGAAATGGACATCGTGGATCACATCGGCTGCTTTGTGGGCAATAACCTGGCGGTTGTGGGAATTCCGGAGGAGGTGCCGGAGGACATTGTCAAAGTGTCCGCGTATTGCCGCATGGGAGCGGTTCAAATGGAGCCGGTCCTGGTCCCCCGCTGGAAGAAATACTTCCGAGCTGCGCTTGCCGGGGAGAAATGGCTGGACTTTACGCTGGCCGACAAGGGGGGGGGCCTCTGCCGGCTGTGCGCCGCGCTGGGGATCGGAATGGATGAGGTAATGGCCTTTGGGGACAACTACAACGATCTGCCCATGCTGGATCTGGTGGGAGAGCCCTATATCATGGAGAATGCGGCCCCGGAGCTGCGCCGCCGATTCCCCAACCACTGCCGCCGAGTGGAAGCTGTGCTGGGAGAACTGTAGCCGGGCAGGCGGATCCCCGCGGAGTATCAGAGGGCAAAAAATTGTGCATTATAAATAAAAGAAAAAGAAATTGCGACAAAAAATATAGAAAAAATGTTGACGAACAGACGGTGATATGATAGTGTCAAGAGGAAAGGAGGTGGAAAAAATGACGCTTCATATGGAGAAAATTCCGGAGGTATGTCCGATCTGCGGCGAGGAATTGAAATTCAGACAAGAGGAATCCGTTGACGATGGCAAAGGCGGTGAGCCCAAAGTCATCAGCTGTCCAAACTGCAATTTCAAACTGGAACTTCCACACGGAAACGCGGAAGAAGATGAGGAAGTGATGAAGCGCGAAGATGAAAAAGAACCAAACGAGTATGCGGTTTTGGAACATGAAAACAAGC
The DNA here is from genome assembly GCA_050251755.1 of Lawsonibacter sp. Taxonomy (GTDB): domain Bacteria; phylum Bacillota; class Clostridia; order Oscillospirales; family Oscillospiraceae; genus Lawsonibacter. The sequence continues at coordinate 45,880 of JBFWME010000010.1, forward strand.
CCGGTGAAGATGCGATGCTTGCTTACTATGGATAAATCGGCAGCCTGAGATCCCGGGGTGCCGCAGCAAAAGAGAGATCGGAACGCCCGCCGTTTGAATCCAGGCGATTCCGGTGAGATATGGTATACGTAAAAAAAGAGTGGGAGCCGGGCAAGGCCCGGTTCCACTCTTTTTTTATTTTTTCTGAGAAACGGGAAAGTTGCCGCGGTTCAGCCGCCCAGATAAGCCTTTTTTACGGCCTCATCTTCCAACAATTCTTCGCCGGTTCCCGTGGTGACGATCTTTCCGGTCTCCAACACGTAGCCGCGATGGGCCACGGACAGCGCCATCTGCGCGTTCTGTTCTACCAGCAGGATGGTGGTGCCGTTCTGGTTCAGCTCCCGAATGATGTCAAAAATCTGATCCACCAGAATGGGAGCTAGGCCCATGGACGGCTCATCCAGCATCAGCAAAATGGGTTTGGACATCAGGGCCCGGCCCATGGCCAGCATCTGCTGCTCTCCGCCGGACAGGGTGCCGGCAATTTGCCGCCGCCGCTCTTTCAGGCGGGGAAAGCGCTGGTATACGTCGGCGATCCCGGGCTCAAACTCGGAGTTGGGCCGGGTAAACGCCCCCATCTCCAGATTTTCCTCCACTGTCATCTGAAGAAAAATCTGACGTCCCTCGGGGACCAGGGCCAGGCCCTTGGTGATGATCTTGTGGGCGGGAATGCTCCCCAACTTCTGCCCCAAAAATTCGATGGAGCCGGTACGGGAGGGGAGAAGGCCGGAGATGGTCTTCAAAATGGTGGATTTACCCGCGCCGTTGGCGCCGATGAGGGTGACGACCTCTCCCTCGTTCACCTCGAAGGAGACCCCTTTAATGGCGTGGATGGCTCCGTAATAGACGTTGATATCCTCCACCTTCAGGATGGTATGCATGGCTTATTTTCCCCCTTTCTTCTGGCTGCCCAGATAGGCCTCGATGACCTTGGGGTTGGCCTGAATCTCTTCGGAGGTGCCTTTGGCGATGATTTGGCCGAAATTCAGCACACAGATACCCTCGCAGATGCCCATGACCAGGTTCATGTCGTGCTCGATGAGCATAATGGCAATATGGAAGGTGTCGCGGATCTTGACGATATTTTCCATGAGCTCAGCAGTTTCAGAGGGGTTCATTCCCGCGGCCGGCTCGTCCAGCAGTAGGAGTGAGGGGTTGGTGGCCAGGGCCCGGACAATCTCCAGCCGGCGCTGGGCGCCGTAAGGCAGAGATCCGGCCTCGTGTCCGGCCAAATCCTGCATCCCGAAAATCTCCAGCAGCTCCAGGGCGCTCTCGTGGGCCAGCTTCTCCTGCTTCCAGAACTTGGGAAGGCGGAACACGCCGTCCCACATGGGGTAACGGATCTGGTTGTGAAGGCCGATCTTCACGTTGTCCTCCACGGTCAGGTTGGAAAACAGACGGATATTCTGAAACGTACGGGCGATGCCCGCCTGATTGACCTGAGAGGTGGTCATGCCATGGGTGTCCTTGCCGTTGAGAAGAATGGTGCCCCGTGTGGGCTGGTACACCTTGGTCAGCAGGTTAAACACCGTGGTCTTTCCCGCACCGTTCGGGCCGATAAGGCCGGCAATTTCAGTGCGGCCAATGACCAGATTAAACTCGTTGACGGCGGTCAGACCACCGAAATCAATGCCCAGATGCTGGCACTCCAGCACCGGCAGTTTCCCTGCATCACGCTCCGGAACGATGGCGTGGCTTGGAACAGGGACCATCTTACCTTTTTGAAACTGCTTAGCCATTGTGGGTACCTCCTTTCCGGAACGCGAAGCCAAAGAGCTTCCGGCGCAGAGACAGGAGGAACGCTCTGGAGCGTTCGTTGTTGGTGGCCAGCATGACCAGAATCAACACGATGGCGTACACCAGCATGCGGTAGTCGTCAAAGCCGCGCAGAGCCTCTGGCAGGATGGTAAGGACGGCGGCGGCGACAACGGAACCCCAGATGTTGCCCAGACCGCCCAGAACCACGAAGACCAGAACCAGAATGGAGGTGTTGAAGTCGAACTTGGTGGCCAGGAGATTGGAGTAATTCAGCCCGTACAGCGCCCCTGCGCTGCCGGCCAGAGCGGCTGAGGTGACAAAGGCAATCAGCTTGTACTTGGTGATGTTGATTCCCACCGATTCGGCGGCGATGCGGTTGTCCCGAATAGCCATGATGGCCCGACCGGAGCGGCTGTGAATCAAATTGAGTACCACGGCCAGCGCGATCAGGATCAGGACAAATCCGGCGGTAAAGGTGGCGATGGTCTGAGTGCCGGTGGCGCCTTGGGCGCCTTTAATGATGACGATGCCGTCCTGGGCCAGATGCAGATCGTTGACTCCCTTGGAGCCGTTAAAATTAAAAACCAGGTGCAGCCCGCTGCCGTCGTGGCCGATTAACAGACAGTTGATCAGTTCCTTAATGATCTCGCCAAAGGCCAGAGTGACGATGGCCAGGTAATCACCCCGAAGACGGAGCACGGGGACACCCACCAGTACGCCGGCAATGGCGGCAAAGATGGCGCCCACCACCATGGCCACGGCCAGGCGGAGCGGAGCAAAGGCAATCGCCTCCCGCAGGGACATGGCGGCGACCACACCGGAAAACGCGCCCACGCTCATAAAACCGGCGTGGCCCAGGGACAGCTCACCCAAAATGCCGACCGTCAAGTTCAGAGAGATGGCCATGACGATATAACAGCAGATGGGGATCAAAAGACCGCGGAAGGAGCGGGTCAGCAGCCCCTGATTCTGAAGTACCTGGATGGCCGCAAAAGCCAGAATAACGCCCAAATAAGTGGCAAAATTTTCTTTTGTGTGCCGCTTTTTCATGATTTTTATCTTCATGTCGGCCACCTCATACTTTCTCAGGCACGTATTTGCCCATCAGGCCGGCAGGACGCACCAGCAAAACCACGATGAGTACGGCAAATACGATGGAGTTGGCCAGCTGGGTGGAGATGTATGCCTTGGCCAGGGACTCGATGATACCAAGGAGAATGCCGCCCAGAAATGCGCCGGGAATGGAGCCGATGCCCCCAAAGACGGCGGCGGTAAAGGCTTTGATGCCGGGCATGGATCCGGTGGTGGGCATAAGAGAAGAGTTGAAGGAGCACAGAAGGACACCGGCGATGGCCGCCAGGGCGGAGCCGATGGCGAAGGTGAGGGAAATGGTCCGGTTGACGTTGATGCCCATCAGCTGAGCGGCGCCCTTGTCCTCAGAGCAGGCCCGCATTGCCTTGCCCATCTTGGTTTTGCTGGTGAACAACGTCAAAGCGATCATAATAATCACGCAGGCGGCCACCGTGAGTAGGGACACATAGGAGAGAGAAAGCCGATTGTCAAACAGCTTCAGGGTGCCCGAAATCACAGAAGTGTAGGAGCGGGGGTTGGCTCCCCAGATGAGCAGAGCCGCGTTTTGCAGAAAATAGGACACGCCGATAGCGGTGATGAGCACCGCCAGGGAAGGGGCCGAGCGCAGGGGCTTGTAGGCAAGCCTCTCGATCAAAACACCCAAAACCGTGCATACGACCATGGCCAAAAGAATGGCCACCAGACTGGGCACGCCTAGATAGGTCATCGCGCACAGAGAAACATATCCACCCACCATGATCACGTCTCCGTGGGCAAAGTTCAGCATTTTGGCGATACCATATACCATGGTGTAGCCCAGGGCGATGATGGCGTATACGCTGCCCAAACTGATCCCGCTGATCAGATAGGAAAGAAATTCCATATGGTTGCACCTCGCTGCTAATTTTCTCTTTGTCTATGGCAGAACCACAGACAGCAGCCGGTATCCGCTGCAGTCTCTGGTTCCACCATAGAATGACGGAGGGGCTGCCGGGAGATGGTCTCCCGGCAGCCTGCTCCGGTTTCAATGAATCAATGGTAAACGATAAAGGGAACGGGGTCAATCAGGGAGTGACGTATACGCCGTCTTTGATGACCACGGCCATGGGGGCCTTGGACACCTCGCCGGTGGCGGCCCAGGTCATCCCGGCGCCGGTCAGACCGTCGACGGAGATAGTGGGCATCACCGGCAGCAGAGCCTCGCAGATCTCCTCGGCAGACATATCCGGGGTGCAGTTGGCCTTCTCCAGAGCGGTGTACAGGATATAAACGGCGTCGTAGCCGTCGGCGGCGAACTGGTTGGGCGTCTCATTGAAACGTTTCTGGTACTCGGCCACAAAGCTCTGGGTCATCTCGTCCTGCGCGTCTGCGGAGAAGGGGGTCAGCAGCATAACGCCCTCGGCCAAGCTGGAATCAAAGCCCTCCATGGTCAGAATGCCGTCCATGCCGTCCACACCGAAGAAGGTGGGCGCGTAGCCCATGTCGTTGGCCTGCTTCAGGATCACAGAGGCGGGCTGGTAATAGATGGGCAGGAAAATGGTGTCGGCGCCGGCGGCCTGAGCGGCGGTCAGCTGAACCGAGAAGTCGGTGGCGGTGTCTTTGGTAAAGGTGCCTTCGTAGACAACCTCCAGGTTCTTCGCGGCGGCTTCGGCCACAAAGGTATCCCGGATCCCCTGGGAGTAGGCGTCATCGTTGCGGTAAATGACGGCTACCTTGCTGCCGGCTATATTGTCGGCAATATAGTCCGCGGCGCCGGTGCCCTGGTTGGGGTCGGTGAAGCAAACCTGGAACATATTATCCTTACCGTTGATGACGTCGGTGGAGGAGGCGGAGGGAGTCAGAGCGAACACCCGGTCCTCAAAAGCCTTGGCAGACACGGAGATGGCAGCACCGGTGGTGACGGGGCCCACCAGGACCTGCATGCCCCAGTCCAGCAGGGAGTTATATGCATTGACGGAGGTTTCGCCGTCGGCCACGTCGTCCTCCGCCCGGAACTCAAGCTGGACGCCGCCCTTGGCGTTGATTTCATCCACGGCGATCTGGGCGCCGTTCATGGCGGCAGTGCCGTAGATAGCGGCGTCGCCGGTCAGAGGGCCGATGCCGCCGAGCTTATAGGTGCTACTGACGGAAGCGGAAGAACTGCCGGAAGCAGATCCGGCACTGGGGGTGCTGGAGCCGCCGGCACTCGTTCCACCGCAGCCCGCCAGCAGGCTGACGCACATGGTGCCGGCCAGGAGCAGTGCAAGATGTTTTTTCATGTTCATTTACCTCTTTTCTGATTGATTGGAGCTTATCGCAAGCCTGAAAGAATCGAATACGGGACTGTTCAAGCTTGGTGCTCATTATAGGAATGCGGAGGACAAATGTCAATCGTAAAAATACACAAGCTAGGAAACGGCCTTCCAAAAGGGGGGATGATCCAAAGAAGCCCTGCGCTGAAAAAAGGGGAAAACAATCTAAAAAAGTGGGAGGAATCCACGGAACAGCGTGACATATTTTTAAAATAGTTCCGCAGACCCAAAAAGAATATAAACTATGCTACAATTTCGAGAAAGAATTCAGAGAAAAAACGAGTCGCGATAAAAACTGTAAATAATGACGGAGCCAAACGAAAAAAATGCAAAAAAGTATGTTATAGAAAAGATAAGCGTAAACCTTGGACGGGGCGAAGAAGGCGGCACGAGCGTGTTACGGCCCATCGCGTACACGGAAAAGGGGCACGTGCGCGGCAAAAAATGCTTGACACGTAGAAACAATGGCTTTATAATGCATCCATAAAACCGATGACGCAGGAAAAAGTCAGGGTAGTCTCGTCACAGCGAGGGAAGGCCGGTGCAAGCTTCCCACGGGGCGCTGAGGAATATGGTCTGCAGAGGGCGATTCGAAATGAATCGACGGCAGGACGGACGTTACCCGTCGGGAATATGTTGGTATTCCGCTTCAAAGGGGTTTTTGCATGGAAACCCGAATCAAGGTGGCACCGCGAAATCGCTGTATTTCGCCCTTGACCGAACGATGTGTTTGGTCAGGGGTTTTTTGTTTGTCTGGAACGGGAGGAATGAGTATGGAAACACGGAACGTAGTCATCATCGGGGCGGGGCATGTAGGCAGCCACTGTGCCTGTGCTCTGGCCGACGCGGGTGTGTGCGAGGAGATCGTGCTGGTGGACCGTCTGCCGGAAAAGGCCACGGCCCAGGCCCTGGACGTGGCCGACAGCGTCAGCTTTCTGCCTCACGCCGTCACCGTCCGTTCCGGAGGGTATGAGGAATGCAGCCGGGCCAGTCTGGTGGTCATCGCCATCGGGGAGCCGCGGCTGCCCGGCCAGACCAGACTGGATCTGCTGGGCCGGTCGGTGGAGTTGCTGAAGGGGCTAACCGAAGAGCTGAAGCCACTGCACCTCACCTGTCCCGTGGTGACCATTACCAACCCGGCCGACATTGTGGCTGACTATGTGCGAAAGAGCCTGGGGCTGGAGCGATGGCGCTGCTTTGGAACCGGTACCCTGCTGGACACCGCCCGCCTGGTCCGGTGCATCAGCCGCAGCGCCGGAGTGGACCGCAGGAGCGTGTCCGCCTTCTCCATGGGGGAGCACGGCGATTCCTCTATGGTGCCATTTTCCGCCGTCACCGTGGGTGGCGTCCCCTTTGACCAGCTGGGTATCGAAAAGGAGACCATTCTGGAGCAGACCCGCCGGGCCGGGATGGAGATCATCGAGGGGAAGGGATCGACCGAGTTCGGCATCGGCCGTGCCCTGGCTGTGTTGGCCGGGTGCATCCTCCGGGATGAGAAGCGGATCCTGCCCGTCTCCGTTTTGCTGGACGGGGAGTACGGACAGCGGGGCGTCCACTGCGGCGTCCCCTGCCGCATCGGGAAAAACGGCATCGAAGAGATTATTCCATTGAATCTGACCGCGGAGGAGCAGCAAATGCTAGACGCCTCCTGCCGGGTGATCAAAACCCATATTGACATGGCGGCAGCGCTGTAACTGCCCTTGAAATTTAGGAGGATATGAAGATGAAAAAGCTTATTTCTGTTTGTTTGTCCGCTCTGATTCTGACCGGCGCACTGGCCGGCTGCGCGTCATCCAAACCGGCCGCGTCCGGCAGTAGCTCGGGGAGTGCGTCCGGCAGCGCGTCCGGAGGCTCAGAGGAGACATATAAAATTACGATTGTCCAGCCCATGAGCCACACCTCCCTGGACCAGATCCGGGATACCATTATAGAAAAGCTGAACGCCTCGAGCAAGAACATTGAGATTACCACCGAAAACGCCAACGGCGATTCCACCGCGCTATCCACGATTCTGAGCAACTGCAAAGCTGAGGGAGTTGACCTGGTGATCCCCATTGCCACCTCCACCGCCCAGTCGGCCAAGACCGTTTTTGATGCTGACGGAACCCCCATCGTATTTGCCGCCGTCTCGGATCCGGTTGCCGCCGGCCTGACCGGGGATGACTGCCAGTATATCACCGGCGTGTCCAACAACATCCCCTCCGCAGAGATTGTCCGGCTGATTTTTAACTTCCAGCCTGACTGCCAGAAGATCGGATTTTTGTACACCTCCAGCGAGACCAACTCCGTGTCCACCATCAACGCGGCCAAGACTTACTGTGACCAGGAGGGCATTGCCTATGAGGAGGCCTCCATTGCCAACCTGTCCGAGCTCCAGACCGCGGTGGAAACCCTGATCTCCAAGGGTGTGGATGCTCTGTACACCGGCAACGACAACTCCATCGCTTCCGCCATGGCCACCTACACCGACGTGGCTTATGCCGCCGGAGTTCCCATTTATTGCGGAGCCGACTCTATGGTGGCCGACGGCGGATTTGCTACCATCGGCGTGAACTATGTCCAGTTGGGAGAACAGGTGGCCGACCTGGTGCTGAAGGTGCTCGACGGAGCGGCCCCCGCAGACCTGCCCTATGAGACCCTCAGTAACTACGCCAAGTTCGTCAATCTTCAGGCCGCCCAGCGGTTTGGAGCGGATTTCCCTGAGTCCGCCTATGAGGGGTACGAGGTTCTGGTGGAGCAGGACGGCACCAGCCACTTTTAACGGAACATTGCTAAGGTACATGATTTGAATCGGATCGCACCCGGGAAAGGGCTTCACGAGATGGCTGCCCGTTCCCGGGTGAGATGTGTTTTCCCCGACGCGTATGCGTCGGGGAAAACGGGTTTTCGCTGAATTTGCCACGGGCGAGGGAAAACGCCCCGCAGAAGAGGTCCGAAGCTGACTTTAAAGCAGGCTCCCAAGCCTTCCGGGGTCTGCATTCCAGGAACAGGAGGCCTTTTATGGTCGTTTACAGTATGCTGATCTCCGCCCTAAGCCAGGGCCTGCTTTACGCCCCAATGGCGCTGGGGGTGTTTATCACCTTCCGCATTTTAAAGACGCCCGATCTGACGGTGGACGGAAGCTTTGTCTTCGGAATGACGGCCTGTGCCGCCGTTACCATCGCGGGGCACCCGGTGCTGGCTCTTTTTGTAGGGGCCGCGGCGGGGGGACTGGCCGGATTCTTCACCGCCCTGCTTCAGACCAAATTAAAGGTAGAGGCCATCCTGGCCGGTATTTTGGTGGCAGCGGGACTGTACACCGTGAACTACGC
>JBFWME010000011.1:0-52589 GCA_050251755.1 Lawsonibacter sp.
AAGGCGTACTCCAGTGACTTGACCATCTACGTCGATCCCGTTGGAGAGCAGGTTCGGATTATAGTGGCCAACTAAACCTGAACTGTTTTGCTGAATCTAAGGAATTAAAAATGCAGGAGAGCGGCCCAAACCTGGGCCGCTCTCCGGACTGTCCGTAGTGAAAAAGTCCAAAGACTTTTTCACTACGGAAGCGGTTGAAAAAAAGAGAAGGGGAACCGGTTCGCCCCACACAGGGCGGCCAGCTCAGATGCACGGTCGGCAAACACCGGATCGGGAACCCCGCAGATTTGCCAGCCGGCTTCTCTGGCGGCGGCGCAGTAGACGGGAGAGTCGTCAAACAGGAAGCAGTCTTCCCCCTTTACTCCACACAGCCGAGCTACCTGATGGTATAAAGCCGGGTTCCGCTTTTCCAACCCCAGCTCCACAGTGGTAAATACCCGCTCCAGCAGGGGGGATAAGCGGTGACAGTCCAGGGCTGCCTGACACAAATTTGGCATACAGGAGGTGAGCAGGGCGCAGCGTCTGCCGGCCCGGCCCGCCCGCTCCAGAAACGCGCGGGCCCCCGGTTTCAGCTCCAGCTGTCGGGCATAGGCCTGCCGGGCCATATCCCGCCAGGCGGCAACGATCTCGTCCGGGGTGAGAGAAAGCTGAAAATATTTCTTTGTGTACTCGGCTGCGTCGTGGAAGGTGTGGTGCGTCACATAGTCGGTATAGTCCGCTGGAACCGGAGTGATGCCATGCCGCCCCAAAAACTCCATGTCGATATCCAGCCAGATACCGTTGGAATCCAGCAGTGTGCCGTCCAGATCGAAAAAGTACATCGTTATTCCTCCTCCCAAAAGCGCCAGGGAAAGTCAACCGCCTCCTGGGCGTAGTCGATTCCGATCCGCTTACCCGTTCGGATCACGTTTGGGGCGGGACCGGTACAGACATATAGACCGCTGTTTGGGTTGGTCAGATCCAGGCCGTTTTCCGCTCGGGTCAGATCCAGCCCACGGCACAGTTTGCCCGGGCCGTTGAGAAAATTTTTCCGCTGGCTGGAGGTCAGCTCCGGAAGGTTGCACCCAAACCGCTTTTTTGCTATAATATCCACGTTTTCAGCAGCCTGTCCGCCGCGGATCAGAACGGCGCATGGCTCCCCCTCCGGCTCGGTAACAACGTTGAGGCAGTGGTACATGCCATAAATGAAATAAAGGTATGCGGTGCCCGGCGGCGCAAACAGCGTCTCGGTGCGAGGCGTGCGCTTGTAGCCATAGGCGTGACAGGCCTTGTCCATCCGGCCCACATAGGCCTCTGTTTCCGTGATGCGGCACACTAGACGGGTTCCGTCCTCCAAGACCCGGACCAGCCGCTTGCCCAGAAGATCCCGGGCAACCGCCACCGTGTCACGGTTGTAAAAGTCCCGCGTTAACAGTTCCAAATGTGCATTCCTCCCAGCCGGGCGGTTTTTGAAATCCGACCCGGGGCAATTAATATCATAGCATGCCCGGTCCCTATTTTGCAATTCGGAGTTGATCATCATGTCTGCCAAGACCATGAAAATTCTGGCCAAACCCATGCTGTTTTCCGCCGCCATCATCTGGGGTACGTCTTTTTTCATTATGAAGAACGCGCTGGACGTGCTGCCCGTCTTTTTTCTGCTGGCCATTCGATTTACGGCCGGGGCTGCGCTGCTGGGCCTGGTGTGCTGGAAAAAGTGGAAGAAATTTACCCGTGACTATCTGTGGCGGGGCGCCATGCTGGGCGGATTTTTGTTTTTGGGCTATACGGTGCAGACCTTTGGCCTTGCGCTGACGACCCCCTCCAAAAACGCGTTCCTCACTGCCGTGTACTGTGTGATAGTCCCGTTCCTTGCCTGGGCGGTGGTCAAGACGCGGCCGGACCGATTCAACATTGCGGCCGCGCTGCTGTGCATCACAGGAGTGGGACTGGTCTCCCTCAACGATCAGATGTCCGTGAACGCCGGCGATCTGCTTACCCTGCTGTGCGCGGTGTTCTATGCGCTTCAGATTGTGGCAGTGGCCAAGGTGTCTCCGGGAAAGGATGTTACCCTGCTTACGGTGTTTCAGTTTGCTTTTGCGGCTCTGTATGCCTGGATCTGCGGGGCCCTCACCGAATCCTTTCCCGCCCGCGCCCTCGCCGATCCGGCGGTGTACCTGCCCCTGGCCTATCTGTGCGTGATGGCCACCGCCGTGGCCCTGCTGTTCCAAAACGTGGGCCAGGTGTGGTCCGATCCAGCCTCCGCCTCGGTCATCCTGTCCCTGGAATCGGTGTTCGGAGTTCTGTTTTCCGTGCTCTTCTACGGCGACCCGGTGACCGGACGGCTACTGTCCGGATTCGGACTGATCTTCGTAGCTGTGGTGTGCTCAGAGACAAAATTCTCCTTTTTGCGCAGGTCTCAAGTGATCCGAGCACAGCTGCGGAAAGCAGAAGAATAGATGGATGGAGCTATGAGGAACAAAAGTCTCCCGACGGCCTTGTGCCGCCGGGAGACTTTTTCTTTTTTGGCGATTTTCGTAAATATTATGTCAAAATACATGTTCAAGATAATTTTTTATCCTTATATACAAGAACAAACGTAAGAAGTGGGAACGGGAAATAAAGCAGTGTAAAAAACACAATTTGCTGAATTCCCCCCAAAAATCCCGCGCCTGTGATGCAGAACAATGCACAATACAATATCATAGTTTTGATATGTTTGCCTAATTCAACTTTTTCGTCCTCTCTTACTGTCGTTTTAAAATATACAAATTTGAATAACAAAAGGACGGCAAGTTCATATACCAACAAGAAAACAATGTTAACTGTTGCCATAAAAAATGCAATTGGCATAGCAAACATATTTGCAAATATAGAAAAATCCGCGCCATCAACAGATAAATTCGTCACAAACAGATCTGCAAAAGTTGTATGCATACTACTTACAACAGTATTGATGGTATAGAAAAAAACAAGGTTAATCAATCCATATAGAATGAAAAATTGATATTTTTTATAATCGACTGACTTGATTTGTGGTATTCGTTGTTTACTCATACCGCTAGCACACCTTTCATGTATGCAGGTCTTATCCGTAACCATGGCAAGTAGTTATCCATAAGAGCCACAAGCATGTGATGAGGATTTCTATACCATTGTAAGTCGTGCTGCAAATAAATGTATGTTCCCATATTATAGCATAATTGTTCGTTAGACACAATAATTACAAAAACCACCTAAAAATAAAGAATAAAATTAAAGATTGACTTTAATAAAATTAAAGTATATAATTCGGATAATAAGAAGGAAAGGGAGGAGACAGAATGTCCATTGAGGTGCTGCCCGAGTGGATGGCAGGGCTGGAAGAGGAAGACGTGGTGTTCTTGAAAAAGTTTGTTCTGGCCTCCGGATCGCTGAAAGAGGTGGCGGCACAGTACGGGGTGACCTACCCGACCGTGCGGCTGCGCCTGGACCGGCTGATTCAAAAAATAAAAATTGGCGAAGACACGGCCGCCGATCCTTACATCGCCACCATTAAGCGCTTGGTGGTCAACGAAAAGCTGGATTTCGACACCGCCAAGCTGCTGATTTCCGAGTATAAAAAAGTCGGGGCGGAGCGCAGCTCTGACCCGTGTGTGAAGGAGGAGAGGGTTCTGTGATAATGACAACTTCTATTTTGGGGATTCGGTTCCTTTTTGTAATCTTTATGGCTTTAGTACCGATTGCCCTGCTGGTGGTGCTTCAGGTGTGGCTGTGCCGAAAGGGAAAGTGGCTGGGCCTGATCCTGCCTGCCTTGTCCCTGCTCCTGTCTCTTCTGCTGGTGTTCAGTCTGGCAGCGTTCCGGACTGTAGGGAGTGCGGGCTCTACCCGGATCGAGTCCAATGGGCAGGTGGTTGAGGAATATCAGGAACAGCCCCACCACACAGAACGGATTCCCGGCGCGATGGGAGCCATTGCCGGGCTGTTTCTGGTGTCCAATATTCCAACTGTGGTGTTCGGCGGGATTTGGCTGCATTATAAGAATCGCCGGGACTTTCAGGAGGACTTGAAAAAAATGAAAATCGAGGACCTGGAGTAGGGTAAAAACGAAGGCCGCCGGAAGATCCGGCGGCCTGATTTTATATGGTACTCACGCCGGAGACGTAGCGGAGATCCCTTCCAGAAAGCCCTGGTGGACGGGACGCAGGGCATCTACATGGCAGAAGTCGGCGGGGCGCAGGAGCGCGGGAGATTTGGGCAGGCGCACAGCGCCGCACTCCTCTAACACAGCGGCTACAAATTGAGAGCAGAAGTAGTGGTTCCGGCGTGGAAGGGACAGGTGAAACCAGCAGGCCAGGGTGCCCAGAAGGTTGTAATGGTACGCTTCTCGCTGGGCGTACATGGCGTCCAGACGACAGCGCAGACGGAGGAACGTGTCCTCGTTTACCGTTAGCTCATACAGACAGCAGGGCACGGTCCGCCGGTGCACGGTCACGGTCTCCTCTACCAGACCGGCGGGAAGGGCAAAATGCGCATGTTTGCGGGCGAAGCTGTAAAAGGGCCCCGAGGGCCCGTCCAGGCCGATGGAGGCGTGGGTGTAGCTGTCCTGAGTGGCCAGGCGGATCAGCCTGGAAAAGCAGGTTCCCGACCGGGTGAGCAGAATATATACGGTGCGTTCTTCCATGGCGGCACCCTCCTTGATCTTCGGTGATTCCATGGTAACGAACGGATTCTAAATCCCGGTAAAGAGAAGATTAAGATTTCCATAAAATTCTGTTTGGATTTCGAAAAAGGCTGAAAATAACTTGGAGGGACAGGCTTTTTCGGCGCTCTTTTCCCGGGCTTTCAATTGCAATTTCCAGAGGATTTTGCTATAATATGTCATCTATGGAGATATCCCGGCTTTTGCGAACGTGAAGAGAGCGGCCTGTTTGCGCGCTCGGACAGATACGAGGTGTGTTTTTTGTACTTAAAAGCATTGGAGATTCAAGGATTCAAGTCCTTCCCGGACAAGACGGTGCTTACCTTTGGCGAGGATATCACAGCCATTGTGGGCCCAAATGGTTCGGGTAAATCCAATCTTTCCGACGCCATCCGCTGGGTGATGGGGGAGCAGTCCACCCGGGCCCTCCGCGGCGGCAAGATGGAAGACGTCATCTTCGGCGGCACGGCCAAGCGCAAGCAGACCGGGTATGCCGAAGTGTCTCTGGTGCTGGACAACGCATCCCACATGTTCAACATGGAGGAGTCTGAGGTGATGGTCACCCGGCGGTATTACCGCTCGGGAGAGAGCGAATACTACATCAATCGCCGTTCCGTCCGACTGAAGGATGTCAACGAGCTGTTTATGGACACCGGCCTGGGTCGTGAGGGCTACTCCATCATCGGACAGGGAAAGATTGATGAGATTTTGTCCGTCAAGTCCTCCGACCGTCGGGAGGTTTTTGAGGAGGCTGCCGGCATTTCCCGCTTCCGTCACCGGAAGGAGGAGTCGGAGCGGAAGCTGGAGCGCACCGACGAAAATCTGGTGCGCATCAACGACAAAATTGCCGAACTGGAGCTCCAGGTAGAGCCCCTAAGGGAGCAGAGCGAGAAAGCCAAGAAATATCTGGTCCTCCGGGACGAGCTGCGGGGACTGGAAATCTCCGTCTGGCTGGACAGCTTGGAGCACATTCGTGCCAACAACATTAAACTGGAGGCCGACTATCAGGAGGCGGTCCGACAGCGGGAGGAGGTTAAGGCTGCTCAGGAGAAGGCGTATGAGGCCGCCGAGGAGTTCTCCGCCCAGATGCGGGAGAAGGACATCGAGGCGGATCGCATTCGGTTTGAGATGCAGGGCCGCCAAGCCGCCGCCAACGAGCTGGAGTCGGCCATCGCCGTATTAAAAAGCAGCATTCAGCATAATCTGGAGTCCGCCCAGCGGCTGAAAGCCGACCTGGAGCAGCAGGAGGGGCGGGAAGGATCTCTTTCTGCTCAAATCCGTCAGCGCCTGGACCGTCTGGAGACAATCAAGGGTCAGCTGAAGGAGTATCGGGATGCGCTGGAGGCCAAAAGCGGCCAGGCGGAAGAGGCGGCCCGGTCTGCGGGAACTCTAGCCAAGGAGCTGGAGCAGCTGCGCAGTCGGGCGGAGTTGGAGAGCGCCGATGCCGCTGAGGCCAAGGCGCTGCTGTCCGCGCTGGCTGCTGCCGCCCAAGAGGTGCTGGACCGGGACGAGACAGTTCGCCGGGAGGCCAATGAACTACAGGACCGACTGGATGAGGCCGGGAAAGAAGCCCGCGCCGCCAAAAAGCAGCATGCGGATGCGCTGGAAGAGCGCGACGCCGCCCAGAATGTCATCAACGGTTATCGGCTGCGTGCGGAGTCCCGCCGGAAAAAGGCGGAAGAGGCCCGCGACCGCCACGTAAAGCTGCAGATGGAGGAGAACGCCCTGGCCTCCCGCATCAAGATGCTGGCGGAAATGGAGAAGCTTCACGAGGGCTACTCCAAAGCGGTCAAGCTGGTGATGGGAGAGTCGGAGCGGGGCACGCTGAAGCACATCCACGGGCCGGTGGCAAATCTGCTGAAGGTTCCCGACCAGTACACCGTGGCCATTGAAACCGCTCTGGGGGCGGCCATGCAGAACCTGGTGGTGGACCGGGAGGAGGACGGCAAGGCCGTCATCCAGTATCTGAAGCGCCGGGATGCCGGCCGGGCCACCATTCTCCCCCTCAGCTCGATCCGTCCCGGAGAGCTGCGGGAGGGCGGGAGCTTATCCCGTGAGCCCGGCTTTGTGGGAATCGGGGATCAATTGATTTCCTTTGACGCAACCTATCAGAATATTTTTTCCAATCTTCTGGGCCGGGTGGCCGTGATGGAGGATTTGGACACGGCCATCGCCGCTGCGCGGAAGTATGGTTATAAATTCCGCATCGTGACATTGGACGGCCAGGTGCTGAATCCGGGCGGCTCGATGACCGGCGGTTCCGCCAGCCGCAGCGCCGGAATTCTGAGTCGGGCCAACGAGCTGGAGCGGCTCCATGAACAGATTACCGGTATTCGTGACCGGGTGACTGAGGCCGCCCGCCGTTTGGCCGAGACGGAGCGGGAGTCGACCGCGGCCGCCTATGAACTGGAGACTGCCCAGGGCCAGCTGCGTCAGTGCGAGGACGCCATTTTGAAGGCGGAAGCTCAGCTGTCTCACTGCGCCAGCGTGGTGTCCGGGCTGGAGCGCCAACAGGAGGACCAGCAAGGGGAGCTGGAACAGCTGAAGGACCGGGCCGCCAAGATTGAAGCGGATACCCAGGCCGCCCGGACGCGCATCGAGCAGCTGGAGGGCACCACCGCCGCGCTGAAGAGTGAGGCGGAGGGAAAAAGCAGAGGGCAGACCGATCTTCAGGAGCGGGCCACCCAAATTGCCAAAGAGATGGCTGAGCTGACCGCCGCCCAGGCCGCGCTGGAGGCCGAGCGGGACGCCACCCGATCCGGCTTGGAAGAACTGGAGAACTTGAAGGCAAGCATCGCCGGCGACCGGGGTCAGAGCCAGGCCCTTATGGCCGAATACCAGACCAAAAACCAGAATTTGACCTGTGAGATTGCAGACAAGGAGGCGGCGCTGGCCGCCATTCGCACAGAGAATCAGGAACGGACCGAAGCGGTTGCCCGGCTGAACCAGGAAAAGCTGGAGTTGGAAGGACAGCGGGTGAAGGCCACGCGGGAGAGCCAGAGCCGCAACGAGGAGCTGCTGCGCCTGGAGGGAGAGGTTTCCCGTCTGGAGCAAAAAAAAGTGTCCGCATTTATGGAAGAAAAACAGTTGCTGGACAAGCTGTGGGAGAGCTACGAGCTGTCCCACGAGGCCGCAAAGCAGCAGCGGGTGGAGATTGAGTCGGTGCAAAAGGCGAGCCGCCGCATCGGGGAACTGAAGCGGGGCATCTCTGCCCTGGGGAATGTGAACGTTGGGGCCATCGAGGAATTTCAGCGGGTCAACGAGCGGTATACCTACCTTACCGACCAGCGGGACGACGTCCAGCGGGCCAAAACGGAGCTGGAGGAGATCATCGCCAACATTACCAGCGAAATGAAAACCATTTTTGAACGGGAGTTCAAGACCATCAACGAGGCCTTCGGCCAGACCTTTCGGGAGCTTTTTGGCGGCGGCAAGGCCACGTTGGAGCTGGAGGATCCGGCAGACGTGCTGAACTGCGGCATCGAGATCAAGGTTCAGCCCCCTGGAAAGGCCCTGAAAATTATCACCCTGCTATCCGGCGGCGAGAAGGCCTTTGTGGCCATCGCCCTGTATTTTGCTATTTTAAAGGTCCGTCCTACCCCCTTCGTGGTTATGGATGAGATTGAAGCCGCGCTGGACGACAACAATGTGGTCCGCTTTGCCCGGTACATGCGCAGTATGGCGGAAAAAACCCAGTTCATCGTCATCACCCACCGCCGCGGCACCATGGAGGAGGCCGACGTGCTCTACGGCGTCACCATGCAGGAGCAGGGGATCAGCCGAATGCTGACCATCAATTTGAATACTGTGGAGAAGGAACTGAACATTCGGTGACGCCGTAGAGCACGTTGCCAATGACGGAGTGCCAATTTGAAACAGCGCAGCGGGTTCGGCGGGAAGAGGAGGAGCAAGGGAGGGAAGCGAGAAATGCCCGGTAGGGCAGTTCGAGCGAAACGGACTTTGCGACGACGAAGGAGCAGGGGATCAGCCGAATGCTGACCATCAATTTAAATACTGTGGAGAAGGAACTGAATATTCGGTAACGCCCCTGCCGGGCAGAAATGAAACCGATGGAATTCCCTGCGAACGTTGAGGAGGCACCGAGTGAACGAGATGCAAAATAGAAAAAAGAACCTGGTAGTTACCCTTGGCCTGGTTGCCCTGATTGCCGTATTGGTATTCGGTGTGCGCCTGATCTTTGATGGGCTGGAGACCGTGATACCGCAGCCCGACCCCGATCCATTCACGGTGCTGAACGACGAAAGCGGCCGGCCAAGCCCCTATGGGATACGCTTGCTGGGGGAAGAAGAACGGCAGACACAAGATATTCGGACATGGCTGGAAAGCGTCCGGGAGATGTCCGGGGACAATGCAGATAAAGAGTATGATACATTCTGGCTGTATCGTCAGGATACGGATGAATATATCCTGTACCTGCCTGATCAGGATCGGGCGCTTGCCGCCGCCGATGTGACCGCCACGGAGGAGACGGCGGAAGACGGCGTCATCGTTCTGGTGCTGCGCGCCCGCACCCCGGAAAACGGGGAGGAGGTTGTGCCCGAGGAACAGCTTCTCTGCATCCAAACGGAATCGGAGCAGTGGAACGGGATCCGCGTTAAGGTTATCCTGGATGGTCGAGAACAGCAGGTGTACAAACTGGCCTCTCAGGAGAATCAGATTTATTCCACAGAGGAACTATATATTGGGCGCGATTAAGCGAACAAACAGATTCGAAAGGAATCAAACGCATGGGCTTTTTTGACAAAATAAAAAAAATCAATCTTTTCGCCAACTTCGGGTCAGAACTCACCGACGACTTTTATGATGAACTGGAGGAGTCGCTGATTTTGGCTGACACCGGGATGGACGTGGCGCTGGAACTGGTGGGCGAGCTGCGCCGCCGGGTAAGGGCCGAGGGCATTAAAACCATGGAGGAGGCCCGGGCCTGCATGTGTCGGGTCGTTAACGACGCCTTGACAGTGGGAGACGCTGCCCTAAACCTGTCCTCCCGCCCCTCCGTGGTGCTGTTCATTGGGGTCAACGGAGTGGGGAAAACCACCACCATCGGCAAAATCGGCGCACAACTGAAGCGGGAGGGAAAGAAGATCCTTTTCTGCGCCGCCGACACCTTCCGGGCCGCCGCTGCCGAGCAGCTGACCGTCTGGGCTGAGCGGGCCGGAGCGGAGATTATCAAACAGCAGGAAGGGGCAGACCCCGCAGCCGTGGTCTTCGATGCCCTTTCCGCCGCCAAGGCCAGAAAGGCTGACGTGGTGCTGGTGGATACCGCCGGACGGCTGCACAACAAGCAAAATCTGATGAACGAATTGAATAAAATGTCCAGAGTCATCGACCGGGAGCTGCCCGACTGCGCCCGGGAGACTTTGTTGGTGCTGGATGCCACCACCGGACAAAACGGACTGATCCAGGCTAAACAGTTTCAGGAGACCGCAGGTATCACGGGGATTATCTTGACCAAGCTGGACGGCACCGCAAAGGGCGGAATTGCCATCGCCATTGCCAAGGAGCTTGGTGTTCCGGTCAAGTATGCCGGAGTGGGCGAGGGCGTGGACGATTTGAGGCCCTTTGACGCGTCCGACTTTGCCCAGGCGCTGATTTAACACTTGAGATTGGGGCGAGAAAGCAAAACCGCGCCGCGGAAGACGGACGGAAAACGGCACAGGGCTGATGCCGCCCACGCGTGAAATGAGTGTCCAGGGGGATAATAGCAGAGAAAAGCGGATAAGTTGCTGCGCTTCAAAGACTTGGCATATTGAAAACGTGTTTTTTGTGTGATATCATACTGTGGTTTCAAAACCGATTTGCAAAATAGAGAGGAAGTTTTCCATGTCCCGTATCGATGGACGGGCGGCAGACGAGCTGCGGCCCATTGAACTCATTCCAAACATTAATAAATTCGCCGAGGGTTCCTGCCTGATCCGCTGCGGCAACACCCATGTGCTGTGTACCGCCAGCGTGGAAGAGCGCGTCCCGCCTCACGTTCCAGAGGGGACGGGCTGGGTGACCGCCGAGTACTCCATGCTTCCCAGGGCCAATCGGGAGCGCAGCAAGCGGGACATTGCCAAGCTGAAGCTGTCCCCCCGCAGCGCCGAGATCCAGCGCCTGGTGGGCCGGGCCCTTCGGGCGGCGGTGGACCTGGAGAAGCTGGGGGAGCGCACCATCACCGTGGACTGCGACGTCCTCCAGGGGGACGGAGGCACCCGTACCGCCAGCGTCACCGGCGGGTTTGTGGCCCTGGGCCTGGCCTGCCGGAACCTGGTGGAGCAGGGACAGCTTCCGGAGCTGCCGCTGAACACCGGCGTGGCTGCCATCTCGGCGGGAATTGTGAATGACCAACTGCTGCTGGATCTGTGTTATGAGGAGGACTCGGCGGCGCAGGTGGATCTGAACTGTGTGATGACCGGCGAGGGAGAATTGGTGGAGCTTCAGGCCACCGGCGAGGGCCGGGCCTTTACCCTGGAGGAGCAGCGCAGACTGGTCGACCTGTGCGTCAAGGGCATCCGGGAGATCCAGGCGATTCAGGAGCAGGTGCTGAGCCTTTGAGAAAAGGAGGCTGTCCACAGTTGTTCCACACAGGCGGACAAGATACGAAAGGGAGTATGCCGCGATGAAACTGGTGCTGGCCAGCAAAAACAAAAAGAAGCTGGCGGAGATGAACGATATTTTGTCCCAATTAGGAATTGAGGTCTGCTCCGAGGACGACGCGGGAGTGGACGTCGAGGTGGAGGAGACCGGTGAAACCTTTGAGGAGAATTCCCTGCTTAAGGCCAAGGCGGTGATGGAGGCAAGCGGCATGCCCGCCATCGCCGACGATTCCGGTTTGTGCGTGGACGCGCTGAACGGCGCGCCGGGAATCTACTCCGCCCGGTACGGCGGAGCGGGACTGGACGATACGGCCCGGTACCGGCTGCTGCTGGAGAACATGAGGGGCCAGTCGCCCCGAACGGCCAGGTTTGTCTCGGTCATCACCTGCTGCTTTCCCAATGGGGACGTGATCTCGGCTCGGGGGGAATGTCCGGGCACCATTGCCTTTGCTCCCATGGGAGAGGGCGGCTTCGGCTATGATCCGGTGTTCTTTTTGCCCCAGCTGAAAAAAACCTTTGCCCAGCTGTCCGCTGAAGAGAAGAATGCCATTTCTCACCGGGGAAAGGCGCTGGAGGCGTTCCGGGTTAAGTTGGAGGAGTATCTGAACTAGAACGGAGAAATGAACGCCTCCGGGCGGAAGGGGAGTTAGGATGAGGTGAAAAACACCAAGATTTGCCCCAAGTGCGGGGGTGTCGATGTGGTAGGGATTCCAGGTGGTTTCATCGGAAAAAATTGGCTTCCGGTGGGAATGGAAACCGTTGCGATCGATCGCTGGGTGTGCTGTTCCTGCGGATATTCCGAGGAATGGATTGAAGCGGATAAATTGGAAAAAGTAAAAAAATATTGGCATAACGCCAATTAAGAGGAGTCATTCATGGAATTAACAAGCAAGCAGCGCGCCCAACTGAGGGGTTTGGCCAACACCATTGACACCATTTTGATTGTTGGGAAGGATGGCATCGGGGAGAATCTCATCAAGCAGGCCAACGACGCCTTGGAGGCAAGGGAACTCATCAAAGGCAGAGTGCTGGACACGGCAATGCTCTCTTCCAGGGAGGCGGCCGAGGCGCTGGCTCCCCTCACCCGCAGCGAAGTGGTACAGGTGATCGGAACAAAATTCGTCCTATATCGTCCAAGTCGGAATAAGAATAAAACGAACAAGATTGTGCTGGTGGCAGATAAGAAGAGGTAAGAACCACGGTTTGGCGGCCGTTCAATCTAAAAAAGGTGGTGCCCGATCTTGAAGATAGGAATTTACGGCGGAACCTTCAATCCCCCGCATCTGGGGCATTTGACTGCGGCCAAAACGGCGGTGGAAGTATTGGGACTGGATAAGCTGCTGCTGGTCCCGGCTGCCGTCCCGCCCCACAAAGTGCTTCCGGAACAGACCCCGGCCCCGGAGCACCGCCTGGCTATGGTGGAAAAGACGGCCGACGCAATGCGAATGCCCACGGTAACGGAGGTATCCACGATTGAGTTGGAACGACAAGGGAAAAGCTATACCTCCGAAACCTTGGCCGCCATCCGCCGACAGTTCCCCCAAGCGGAGCTGTGGCTGCTTGTGGGTACCGACATGTTTTTGACCCTTCATTTATGGCACGACCCAGCCACTGTGTTTGAACTGGCTCGGGTGTGTGCCTTTGGACGCACACAGCAGGATGGAGCGGATCTCTTCGCGCCCCAACAGAAGCATTTGGAGCAGACATTCGGCGCGGAAATCACCGTCCTCCATCTGCCCGATTTGGTAGAGGTCTCCTCCACTCAGCTGCGGGAGCAGCTGGAGGAAGGAAAGGGAGGAACCAATCTTCTGCCCGCCGTTTACGGCTACATTCTAATGAACCGGCTGTACGGCACCAGCGCCGATTTGAAGCATCTGGCTCTGCCGGAGCTGCGGGCCTGTTCCTACTCCATGATGCGGGCAAAGCGAGTGCCCCATGTGATGGGAGTGGAGGAGGAGGCGGTGAGGCTGGCCAGGCGCTGGGGAGTTGACCCGGAGCTGGCCAGGCATGCCGGTATTCTTCACGACTGCACCAAGTATCTGGAACTGGAGTGCCAACTGGAACTGTGTGCCAAATATGGGGTGGAGTTGGATGAGCTGGAGCGAACGGCGGTGAAGCTCCTCCATGCCAAGACCGGGGCGTGTATTGCCCGGGAGGTTTTTGGGGAACCTGATGTGGTGTACGAGGCTATCTTTTGGCACACGACTGCAAAGGAAGATATGACGCTCCTGGATAAGATCCTTTACCTGGCCGACTACATAGAGCCCAACCGGGATTTCGATGGAGTGGACCGACTGCGGGAGCTGGCCTACCGGGACCTGGATCAAGCATTGCTGCTGGGAGTAGAGACCACGATTGAGGAGATGGAGGAGCGGCAGCTACCCATTCACAAGAAAACCATGCTGGCCAGAGATTGGCTGTGCCGACAGGGAGTAACCATAGGGGAATGAATCAAATGAGCAATCAAAACAGCGGACACGGGCGGCGGGGGGTCGGCCAAGGAAACACCTTGGCCCGGTATTGGGCGCGGTATCGAAACTGGTTGGGTGGATTGAGCAAGGGCCAGCGCGTCCGGTATCGGGTGCTTCAGGTGGCTACGGTGATTTCCATCTTTATTATAGCGGGTTTTTTAATCCTGGGGGCCTGGATCCACGTGCCCGATTTGCCGGGTTTGGATTCGGACAATGGGACAGATGTCGTTGGCGATGCCTCCTTTGAAGGGGCGGAGACCCCCGATATTACCCGCAGCGGCAGGAAAGAAGGCGTGTACACCTTTTTGTTGGTGGGAAAAGATACGGCAGGCGGCGGCAATACCGACACCATGCTGCTGATTACCTACGACACCAAGGAGAAAACCATCCACGGGCTGAGCCTGCCGCGCGATACCATGTTAAACGTAAGTACCACCAGCAAACGGCTCAATGCAGTGTACAATTATAACAAGGGAAAGGATAAGACCACCCAGGTGGAGAAAGGGATGACTGCTCTGAAGCAGGAAGTAGCCCACCTGACTGGCATTACCCCCGATTTCTACGTCATTGTGGAGTGGGAAGCCATTGGAGAGCTGGTAGACGCTCTGGGCGGGGTAGAGTTTGACGTGCCCTTTGATATGGATTACGACGACCCGACCCCAGGCCAGGATCTGCACATCCACCAGAAGGCCGGCCTGCGGCTTTTGAGTGGGGACGATGCCATGCAGGTCATCCGCCATCGGAAGAATAACGACGGAAGCCACTCCAACGGAGACGTGGGGCGCCTGAAAATTCAGCAGGACTTTCTGAAGGCGGTGGCAAAAAAGTGCCTCCAGCCTGCTACCTTTCTGAAGATTCCGTCCCTGGCCGAAATTTTTTCGGAAAATGTGACCACCGACCTGACCGTGGGAAATATTTTGGCGTTCGCGCAGCTGGCCAACGGTATGGACCCGGATGACGATGTTTCCTTCACGACCGCGCCCTTAGGCGCGTCCTTCCTGTATCGGGGCGCCTCGCTGATCACGCTGGACGAAACCGAGCTGCTTGAGGTGCTCAACGATGGGATGAATCCCTACCTTCGAGAAATTCAAGCCAGCGATCTCCAACTGGTATACCGGAAGAGCAACGGCAGTTTTGGGGTGACCAACGGCACTTTGGCTGATGCCAAGATGGGCCAGGTTCAGACCACAACCACGACCAAGCCGGCCGTGGAGGATGAGAAACCATCAGACAGCAGCCAGACCGACGGAGAGGACACGTCCCAGGACGGGAATGTGGACGGCCTGGTGCCGGACGATTCCGCCGTGACTTTGCCGGACGACGGACAGCAGACCACGCCGGACGGTGACAGCAGTCAGACCGACGGAGAGGACACGTCCCAAAGTGGAAGTTCCACCCAGGAAGACGACACCGCTCAGGAAACCAGCCCCATTGGGACCATCGATCCTGACCAGGTTTTGCCGGATCCCAATGCCAGTGTGTCTCAGGATATCAAGGGCGCAACGAATAATGCAAATGATTCTGTGGCGGTGCTGCCCAGCTGGCCAAAGCCACTGGGCCAAGCCGCGTGACATGGAACGATTGGAAAGGAGAATAACAATTTGACGTCTTATGAAATGGCAGTTTTGCTGGCCAAAACGCTGGACAGCAAAAAGGGACAGAACATCAAGGTGCTGAAGACGGAGGAGTTGACCACCCTGGCCGACTACTTTGTACTGTGCACCGCTACCTCCAATACCCAGGTTAAGGCAATGTCCGATGCCTGCGAGGAGGAGATGGAAAAACACGAGGAGCAGGTCCACCACATCGAGGGACATCGGGACGGAACCTGGCTGCTGATGGATTTTTCCTCTGTTGTGGTTCATGTATTTACCGATGAAGCACGAAAGTTCTACGATCTGGAGCGCCTATGGAGCGACGCCCAGGAGATGGATCTTACACAGATACTCCAGGCCGACTGATCAGAACGGACAAAACAAAATGGCCGCGGCGCATGCGCCGCGGCCATTTTGTTTCAGTTCCAGCTTGACGGGAGCGCAGTAAACTTCTAGAATAAAAACCATGTGAAGAGAAGCGGAGAGAAACGAATGGAACTGAGTGTGCTGCTGCTGGGACAGATCCTGGTCATGATGGTGATGGTACTGGTGGGCGTTGTGATGGCCAAGTGCCGGCTGGTCAATGGAGAGGAGAGCCGAATCATCTCCCGGGTGGTGGTCTATGTGATTACGCCCTGTACGTTGCTGGATGCCTTTCAAACCGAGCTGGACCGGAACAAGTTGGAGGGGCTGCTGGCCTCCTTTCTGGCAGCGGTACTGATCTATGCAGCCTTTTTGGGCGTTACCTGGCTGTTGAGCCGGGGACCGCACCCGCTGACTCCGGGGGAACAGGTTTGTGTGGTATACAGCAATTCCGGGAATTTGATCATCCCCATCATTCTGAATACGCTGGGCAGCGAATTTGTCATTTATAGCTGTGCCTATCTGGTGGTGCAAAACCTGATGACCTGGACCCACGGCCAGATGCTGTTGGGAGGAAGCCAGAAGCTGACGGTAAAACAAGTGGTGACCAATCCCTGCATGTGTGGGATTTTCCTGGGGTTGGCCATGTTTTTTCTGCGGGTGCAGCTTCCCAACGTTTTGGGCAGTGCGGTTTCCGCGCTGGGGGCCTGCCTGGGCCCCATCTCAATGCTGGTCATTGGGGTGATGCTGGCCGAGGCGGATCTGAAGCAGGCGTTTTCCTCTCTGGCTATCTACCGGGTCATTGCCTTACGTCTGATCGTCTATCCGCTGCTGGCCGGAGCCATCTTGTGGGGCGTGGCCTCGGTCTGGTGGGGCAGAGGTGATGTGACCGGAGCGCTGACGGTCATGCTGCTGTGCGCCATCGGGCCTTCGGCCACTACACTGACTCAGATGGCTCAGATGTACCGGAATCCGGAAAGCGGATACATGTCTTCCATCAACGCGGTGACCACCGTGTTGTGCTCGATCACGATGCCGGTTATGATCTTTCTGTTTCAGCTGCTTCCCAAATAAAAACGCGCCCCGGCAGAATGCCGAGGGCGCATGGGATGGTCGAAAGATGTCACTTTCCACGGATGATGTTCAGTGCTTCCCGGCAGTTTACCACTTCGTTGACCGTTTGGTCGCCGCCGTATTCTCCGTCGATGGTCCAGGGAATGGGCTTATCACAGGTGAACACCAAGTGGGAGGCCTGGAAATGAACCCGGGCCCCGGCGCCTGTGGTGCTCTGATCCAGCAGGGTCTGAAAACCGCTGGCGACGTCGGCGATGCTGATGGGTTTTTTGATCAGATCCACCTCGAACAGGCCGTCGTCCAGGATGACCTGTTCGCTGTTGGGCAGGCGAATACCGCCGATGGAGAAGGCGTTGCTTACCATACCGAAATAAAAGTCGTCCTCCAGAATCTGCCCATCATACTCCACCTTTAAATGGTAAGGGGTGATGGTGGGCAGAGAGGCGATTCCCTCCATGATATAGGCCAGATGGCCAAAGGTGTTTTTCAGGTCCTGGGACGTGGCATAAGCTACCTTGGTGAAGGCACCGAAGGCCGCCACATAGACGAAAGGCTGTCCGTTGAGTTTGCCGATGTCGCTGGGGCGGGGAACCCCTTTGCCCGCGGCAATGGCGGCGGCCTGCCTGGGTACTTTGGGAAGATCCAGATTGGTGGCACAGTCGTTGGTGGAGCCAAAGGGAATATAGCCCAGAAGCGGAGGGGACTCCAGACTCATAAGTCCGGTGACAGTTTCACTGAGGGTGCCGTCCCCGCCGGCACACACCACCCGGTCAAAGTCGGGGCTCAGCTCCCGGGCGGCACGAGTAGCGTCTCCCCTTCCCTGGGTGGGGTAGGCGGTGACCAGCCAACCGGCTTTGGTAAACTCGTCCAGGATGTGGGACAGGCCTTCTGGCACCTGCCCCTTTCCGGCGGTTGGATTGTAGATAAACAGCAGTTTATTCAAGAAATGTGCCTCCTTTGGCAAAGAACGGACTCGGACCGGGCGGGATTACGTTGGCATTCATCACAGTAGACAGCAAAAACAGACTGTTTTCTGTGATCGCGCGGAAACCGCCGCATGAATCAACGGCAAAGCGGTTGGGTCAGTAGACATTATTATAGGGGAAGAAACAGAAAAATCAAGATACAGTCTGTGAATTTAATTATTTTTCATTGGTGAAAGGAAGAAAATGCGTGTAGACCGAATCAGGACTTGCACGACGGAGGAAAAACGGGTAGAATGGACTGAAAACCGAATTCACAATGGGGTGAATGTGTCGTATGAATCGAAACACGCTGGCTGCAGCCTTTCCGATCACCGTGCCGGTGCTCATGGGCTATCTGGCCATTGGAATGGCCTTTGGACTGATGCTCCAATCGGTAGGATACGGGGTGGTGTGGGCGTTCTTTATGAGCCTGACCATTTATGCGGGCTCTGGTCAATATTTGGGGGTGTCCCTGCTGGCTGCGGGGGCATCTTTGCCTCAGGTGGCGTTCCTGACGTTGATGATCAATTTCCGCCATTTGGTGTACGGGCTATCCATGATCGAAAAATTTCGAGGTATGGGGGCGCGCAAGTTCTATATGATGTTTTCCCTGACGGATGAAACTTATGCGCTGCTCAGTTCCGCGAAACCGCCCCAGGGGGTGCGGGCGCATGATTTTTACTTCGCGGTAGCTCTGCTGGACCACAGCTACTGGATTCTCGGATCGGTGTTGGGTTCGCTGGCGGGCGCTGCGCTGGGAGTTGATACCACAGGGGTTGAGTTTGCCATGACTGCCCTGTTCCTGGTCATCGCGGTGGGGCAGTGGCGGGCGGCAGGCAGCCATGTGCCCGCTTTGTTGGGAGGAGCGGCCACTCTGATCAGTCTGCTGGTGATGGGAGCGGATGATATGCTACTCCCGGCCCTTGGCATCATCGTGCTGGTGCTGACTTTACTGCGGCCAAAACTGGAAAATCCCTGCCCGCAGAAAGCAGCGGCGGAACAGGAGGTAATGCTATGACGCTGACCAATGGACATGCCGTGGCGGCCATTGTGGTGATGGCTCTGGTCACTTTTTTGACCCGGGCTTTGCCATTCCTGCTGTTTGACCGGGGAGAGCGTCCCCCCAAGCTGGTGCTGTACCTTGGCCGGGTGCTGCCGTCCGCTGTCATTGCCATGCTGATCGTTTACTGCCTGAAGGGAGTTACGTTTGCCGCGCCGGCCGGATGGGTTCCGACGCTGATGGCAGGGGGGGCAGCGGTTCTCCTTCACCTTTGGAAGGGAAACGACCTGCTGTCTATTTTTGGGGCGACCGGTCTGTACATGGTGCTGGTTCAGGGGGTATTCGCCTGAGACACCCCTGAGAGGACCCCATGCGCCAGGAGAGACAACGAGCGATCGTTTGTAAGAAAACGACCCGGGCCTGTGATTCAGGGAGGAAAGGAAAGCGGTATGGCAAAAAATGTGTTGATTACCGGGGCTTCCCGGGGCATTGGCGCGGCTGCCGCCCGCCAGTTTGGCGCGGAGGGGTGGAACGTGGCGCTGAATTATTGCCACAGCCGAGCTCAGGCCTTGGCCCTGGCCGCGGAGCTGTCTGCCGGAGGGGGAGAGGCGGTAGCGCTGGAAGGGGATGTGTCCGACCCTACCCAGGCGGCCGCTCTGGTGGAGGCCGCTCAGGCCATGGGGCCGCTGGATGCTCTGGTGTGCTGCGCGGGGATCGCGCTTCCCCAGCAGCTGCTTACCGACACCACCGACGAGCAGTGGCGGAAGCTGATGGGGATCGATCTGGACGGAGTCTTTTACACCATCCGGGCGGCTTACCCCGACTTTGTCCGCCGACACAGGGGAGCCATTGTCACCGTCGCCTCCATGTGGGGGGAGACCGGGGGCTCCTGCGAGGCAGCCTATTCCGCCGCGAAAGCGGGGGTAATCGGGCTGACCCGGGCATTGGCAAAGGAACTGGGTCCCTCTCACATTCGGGTGAACTGCGTGGCCCCCGGGGTGATCAATACTGAAATGAATGCCCACTTGTCCCCTGAAGATCTGGCATTGCTGGGAGACGAGACTCCGCTGGGCCGCATCGGAACCCCGGAGGAGGCAGCGCAAGCCATCTGTTTTTTGGCGTCCGACCGAGCCTCTTTTGTCACTGGCCAGGTGTTCCGGGTGGACGGCGGCATGGTGATTTAAGTTCAATTGGCATCGCTGGGTTGCAAGAAAGAGGAAATCTTGTTATAATAACGCCAAAAGGTATCCAAACCGTGATTAAGGGAAAGAATAGTTCAACCTGTTATCGCACTGTGCCTGCCAAGGAGGGGTGTTATGCGCCGTTTTCGCAGCGATTATGGCGGCTACCGGGGCCGCAAAACGCTGAACGATATTTTGAAACTCGTCGCCATTGTGCTGGGGGTTTTGGTGGTGCTGGTGCTGGCCGGCCTATTTTTTGGACAGAACTATATTGTGTTTACCGACAGCGGCCTGCGGTTGGAATTGCCCTTTTTGCAACAAGGAGAAGGGGAACCCACCGATCCGGGCAGTGTCAACGTAGTGGTTCAGCCCGGAAGCGCTCAGCCGGAAGAACCGGAAGAGTCGGAAGAAACGCCTCCGCCGGAGGCCGAGACACCGGCCATGGCGGCGGTGGAGTTGTCCGTGGATGCGGTGTTGGACGGCACGGCCCCTCAAAAGCTGGAGCAGGCGGGGGCCAATGCCCTGATTTTAGATATGAAGAATGAGGGAGGCGAGCTGGGCTGGGTCTCCCAACAAGCGATTGCAGCCCGGTCAGAAGTCAACGCCCAAGCAGACGGGGTCAACGAGGCGCTGCGAGTGTGGAACCAGGGTGAGGTCTACACCGTGGCCAGAGTGTGCTGCTTCCGGGACAACACGGTTCCGTACCAGCGCAACGACTTGGCGCTGCGGGCCACCTATGGAAACTGGAGAGATGAACTGGGGCTGCGGTGGCTGAATCCTGACAGCGCCGACGCGCGGGCCTATCTGGCTGGATTGTGCGGTGAATTGGCGGAACTGGGGTTTGATGAAATTTTGCTGGACTGCTGTGCGTTCCCTACCCAAGGAAAACGAAATGCCATTGTGGAAAGCGGTTCTTACCAGTCTGGCCAATTTTCTCAGGTGGCGGAGGAATTTCTGGATGAGGTGCGCCAAACGTTGAAGCCGTATGGGACCTTGCTGTCTGTCCGGGCGGACCGGGCCATATTTACCGGGGAGGACTCTGACAGCGGGCTGACCGCCGTCGGGCTGGAGCGCTGCGCAGACCGGATTTGGATGCCGGAGGACACGGAAGAACCTTCCTTGCCCGAGTTGCTCTCAAGCTCCGGAATGACCCAGCCGGAGGAGCGGCTGGTAGAGGTGGTGCCAGCCCTGAGTGCCGGAGACAAAACCGCTCAGGCGGTGTTTACGGGGAAATAGCGTGATGGATAAAAAATCTTCGACTGCGTAAAAATGCAGCCGAAGATTTTTTTACTTTCAACAACATGTGATTTGTATCAAAAATTAAATGAAAAAATTATGCAAAATAACGAGATTTA
This sequence comes from Lawsonibacter sp., assembly GCA_050251755.1. Lineage (GTDB taxonomy): Bacteria > Bacillota > Clostridia > Oscillospirales > Oscillospiraceae > Lawsonibacter. The sequence goes on from JBFWME010000011.1 coordinate 21,267, forward strand.
GCGGAAAAAAACAACGAATACGTTGGAAGAAATGAAAAATGAGAGAAAAAGCACAAGAAAGAACAGTAAAATTGGACTTGCATTTTAAAGGCACATCAAATAAAATGAAGTTTAGATAGCTTTTTTGAGCTCAGGCGTTAAGTCAAAAAAAGGTGGTGAAACTTGTGGCAGTAGAAGCCATTCAGAAGATCGCAGAAACCGAGCAGGCATCCAAACAGCGGAAGGAAGCGGCAGTGGCAGAGAGCAAGCAAAAAATTCTAGGTGCTCAGCGGGCTGCCCAGCGCACGCTGGAAGAGGCCCGGACCGCGGCAGAGGCGGAAGCCTGCCAGATGATGGCGGCGGCGGAAGCGGAAGCCGCCCAGCTGGCCCAAACCGTCATGGAGAGTGCCCGGCAGGAGAGTGAGACTATGAAGCAGGCAGCCCGGCAGCGACTGGACCAGGCCGCCGAATTGATCGTAGAAAAGGTAGTGAATCGCTGATGGCCATCGTCAAAATGAAACATGTGCAGCTTATCGCTATGGCCAGTGACCGGGAAGAGATTCTCGGGGTGCTCCAGCGTTTGGGCTGCGTAGAGGTCGACGAGGCGTCGGTAGAACAGGCCGAGGAGGGTGCAGTTCAGGCTGCCACAGTGCCGGAGAGTCAATTGGAACTGATCCGGCGTCTGAAGGAGAGCCTGAACCATCCGGACACAGGGGCCCTTGCCGCTGCCCGGGAACAGCAGTCCAAAGTGGAGCGGGCGCTGGCTGTGCTGAAAAAATGCGCCCCGGAGAAAGAGAAGTTTCTTCAACCCCGGCCCAGCCTGAACGAGGGGGAACTTTTTGATGTGCATGCCGCCCAGGCGGCCCGAACCGCAATGGAGGAGATCAACGACGCGGATCGGCGCATCAATACCATCCATAGCGAGCAGGCTAAGCTGGCGGCTCAGAAGGTTCTTCTGGCTCCCTGGATGAAGTTGGATCTGCCCTTGGAAACAGAGTCTACCGACCAGGTGACCATTCAAATGGGTACCTTGCCCCCGACCATCCCCTTTGCACAGGCGGAAGGGGCGGCACATGCGGCGGGGGAGTTGGCCCAGCTTACCCTGGTGTCCGCCGACCGAGAACAGCAGTACTGCCTTCTGGTCTGCCACAGCAGCCAGAGCCAGGCGGTACTGGAGACGCTGAAGGATCTGGGGTGGTCCCGGGCCAACCTGCGGGACTGGACCGGAACGGCGGCGGAAAATGCCGCCCGCCTGGATCGGGAACTGGAGGAGATTACCGGAGAACTGGCGAAGCTGCAGGAACAGCTGGCCGGTATGGGGCATTTCCGGCCCGATTTAAGACGGCTGGCAGACCGCGTTTCGACAGAGGTCAGTCGGGAGGAATCCCGGAGCCGGATGCTGGACACCGGACAGACCTTTTTCCTGGAGGGTTGGGTTCCGGCGGAACGCTGGCCCGAACTGGAGCAGGTACTGGCGCCTTACCCCTGTGCTTACGAGGTGGCGGATCCCAGCCCAGAGGAGTATCCCAGTGTGCCGGTGCAGCTGAAAAACAACTGGCTGACTCGGCCGCTGAGTATGGTAACGGAGATGTATTCTCTTCCGGCATATGGGTCTTTGGATCCGAATCCCCTGATGGCCCCCTTCTTCATTCTGTTTTACGGGATCATGATGGCGGATATGGGATACGGACTGGTCATGATGCTGGCCTCGATCCTTGTTCTGACCAAGAAAAAGCCAAAAGGGACCATGAGCCACTTCTTTGGCCTGTTGGGCCTGTGCGGAGTGAGCACCTTTGTGATGGGGATTGTTACCGGCGGCTTTTTTGGGGACTTTTTGCCCCAGCTGGCCAGGCTGATCAACCCGAACAGTACCTTTGAGCTGCCCGCCCTGTTCACGCCTCTGAACGACACGATGATGATTCTGATTGGGGCTATGTGCCTCGGGTTTGTTCAGATCAACACGGGTATGGCCATCAGCTTTTACAGAAAGCTGCGGGACGGACAGGTGATGGATGCGATCTGGGAGGAAGTCACCTGGTGGGTGGTCTTTGCCGGGCTGGCGCTGGCTATTCCGGGGATCACAAACCTCGTTCTTATCCTTGGAGGAATTATGGTGCTGGTGGGCGCCGGGTGGAACGCCAAAGGATTTGGCAAAGTCACCGCGGTGATCGGCTCCCTGTACAACCATGTAACCGGTTATTTTGGAGACATCCTGTCCTATTCCCGTTTGATGGCTCTGATGCTGGCAGGTTCGGTCATCGCCCAGGTGTTTAACACCCTGGGGGCGATTCCCGGAAATGTTATCATTTTCATCGTGATCTCTCTGGTGGGCAACACGCTGAACTTTGCCCTTAACCTGTTGGGCTGCTACGTCCATGACCTGAGACTGCAGTGTTTGGAGTATTTTAATAAATTTTATCAGGATGGCGGAAAGCCCTTCCGTCCCCTGAACCTCAATACAAAATATTATGAAGTGGTCAAATAAGAGGAGGATAACACAATGGACATGAATCAACTGGTTGAAATGCAGCAGGGGCTGACCGTTCTGGGCAGCATCGGCGGCTTGGCGATCGCCCTGCTGGGCGCCGGTCTGGCAGCCGTACTTAGTGGTATCGGATCGGCCAAGGGCACCGGTATCGCAGGCGAGGCAGGCACCGGCCTGCTGTGTGAGGATCCCAGTAAGTTCGGTAAGGTTATGATTCTTCAGGTCATTCCCGGTACGCAGGGCCTGTACGGCTTGGTGGTGTGGTTTTTTGCAGTGTTTCGCATGGGCCTGCTGTCCGGAACCCTGCCTGACTTGACCGTTGCTCAGGGAATGCAGTATTTTATGGCCTGTCTGCCCATGGCGCTGGGCGGCCTGTTTTCCGCCATTGCCCAGGGCCGCGTGGCTGCCGGTTCCATTAACATCCTGGCCAAAAAGCCCGACGACTGGTCCAAGGGCATGGTGCTGTGCATCACGGTGGAGTTCTATGCCATCCTGTCGCTGCTGGCCTCCATGCTGATGATCATCAACATCAGCGCCTGACGCTGGGAAAGGAACCAGCTTATGGAAGGAATCGAAAAAATCACGGCCAAGATTCTCCAGGACACTGAGTCGGAGATTGCTCAGATGATAACAGAGACCGAAGAGAAGGTCAAGGCCATCGGTGAGGGAGCGAAGGCTCAGGCGGACCGTGAGACTGCCGATACACGGACGCGGGGACGGAAAGCGGCCGACGAACGTCTGGAGCGGCTGAAGTCCGCCGCCCAGATGGAGACCAGAAAGCTAACCCTGGCCGCCAAACAGGAGGTGCTGGGCGAGGCATTTGATCTGGCGCTGGAAAAGCTGTGCACGCTGCCTGAGCAGGAGTATATCGATCTGTTGACCAACTTGGCGCTGAAGGCATCCTCCACCGGCAAGGAGCAGTTGGTGTTTTCTGCTAAGGACCGCGCCCGTGTGGGCAAGCAGGTGGTGGTGGCGGTCAATGACTGCCTGGTTAGTCAGGTAGCCCCCGAACTACCGGACGCGATCTCCGAATCGAAGGTGGGCGCCTTTTTGGGCAAGGTGGTCAACAGCGCCGCCGCCCAAATTACCGGCACCGGTCTGCTCACCCTGTCCCAGGAGACCCGCAACATGAAAGGCGGGTTTATCATGGTGGACGGAGATGTGGAAATCAACTGCGCCTTTGAAACCCTGGTTCGCCTTCAGCGTGAAAAGCTGGAGAAAGAAGTGGCTCAGGTGCTATTTGAGTAAACGCTGAGAGTGAAGGTGGGAAACGCGCGGGAGAAATACCGCTCGCTGCGTTTGACCCGCGGTGTTTCACTCTGAAAAAGTAAGGAGGGATACTTTGTCCCGTCGAAATGATACTGACTATCTCTCCGTTTCTGCCCGGATCCGGGCCATGGAGAACCGGCTGCTGACCCGGGAACGAATGGACCGCATGATCGAGGCCAGAGACAGCGTCGAGGCTATGAAGGTATTGTCTGAATGTGGCTATCCCGACGGGAAGACGCTGGAGATGGTACTGGCTCAGGCCCGGGCGGATACCTTCCGGGACATGGAGACGGCGTCTCCCGACCCCCGGCTGGTGGAGATATTTCAGCTGAAATATGACTATCACAATGCCAAAGCCTTACTAAAAGCCCAGGCCGTTGGGGCTGAGCCCGAGCGGCTGCTGCTGCCGGGAGGGCGTTATCACCCGACTGAGCTGCTGGAAGGCTGGCGCAAAGAAGACCTGCGGAATTGCTCCGAGCCCTTCCGCAAGGCCATGGCCCAGGCATGGGCCGCGTTGACCGAACGCCGCGACCCGCAGCAGGCCGATTTGATTCTGGATTGGGCCTGTTATGAGGAGATGGCCCGGCTGGCCCAGGAACTGGACAGTGTGTTCCTTCAGGGCTTTGTCCGCCTGTCGGTGGATGTGGCAAACCTGCGCGCCGCCGTTCGGGTACACCGGATGGACAAGGGAGGAGACTTCCTGCGTCAGGTGCTGCTGCCCGGAGGGAACGTGTCGGAGCAGACCATTGCCGCCGCCCGGGGAGAGTCCCTGGGAGAGGTGTTTCGGTCCGGCCCGCTGGCTCAGGCCAGTGAGCTGGGGGCAAAGCTGGCCCGGCCGCAGGGCGGGCCGCTGACCGACTTTGAGCGCGCCTGCGACGACGCCCTGACCGAATACCTGGCCTCCGGGCGCCGCATTCCCTTTGGAGAGCAGACGGTGATCGGGTACCTATACGCCAAAGAGTCGGAACTTACCGCTATTCGGACCATCTTTGCGGGCCGGGCAGCGGGGCTGGATGGAGACACCATCCGCCGTCGGCTCCGGGAGACCTATGTGTAAGGGGGGAAGGGCAGATGTATAAAATTGCCGTAATGGGCGATCTGGACAGCATTCTGGGCTTTAAGGCTCTGGGGCTGGAGGTCTGTCCGGTCAGCACCCCTGAGGAGGGACATGAGGCCCTCTCGCGCATGGCCAAGGAAAACTACGCCATCATCTATATGACCGAGCAGCTGGCATCCAAGATGAGTCAGGACGTTGCCAAGTATAAGGATGCACTGACTCCGGCCATCATTCTGATTCCCGGAAAGGAAGGCTCGCTTGGGATCGGAATGGCCAACGTGAAGACGGCGGTAGAACGTGCCGTGGGCGCCGACATCCTGTAACGGCCCCACTGCTTACTAGAAATTTGCTTCGAAGGAAGGTTTAGCCTATGGGAAAGATCGTCAAGGTCTCCGGCCCGCTGGTGGTGGCCACCGGCATGGAGGAGGCCAACATGGCCGACGTGGTCCGTGTGGGCGAACAGCGCCTGATTGGTGAGATCCTCACTATGACAGGTGATTCGGCCGCGATTCAGGTCTACGAGGAGACCTCCGGACTGGGGCCAGGCGCCGAGGTGGTGACTACCGGTTCCCCTCTGAGCGTGGAACTTGGCCCCGGCCTGATTGAGAATATCTACGACGGCATCCAGCGCCCGCTGGAGGTTATTATGAAAAAGGTTCAGGGCAACAATTTGCCTCGCGGTGTTGAGGTGCCTGCCCTGGACCGGGAAAAGAAGTGGGACTTCATTGCCGCTGCGGCCCCCGGCACCCAGGTGGTGGGCGGCGATATTTTGGGAACCGTACAGGAAACTACGTCCATCCTGCATAAAATCATGGTTCCCCCCAAGATGCGCGGCAAAATCGTCTCCATTCAGTCCGGTTCCTTTGCTGTTCACGAGACGGTGGCCGTGCTGGAGCAGGAGGACGGCTCTCAGGTAGAGCTGCCCATGATGCAGAAATGGCCCGTCCGTGTGGGTCGGCCTTACAAGCACAAGTATCCTCCCGTCATCCCCCTCCAGTCCGGCCAGCGGATTGTGGATACCTTTTTCCCTGTGGCGAAGGGCGGTACCGCCGCCATCCCAGGGCCCTTCGGATCCGGCAAGACGGTGATGCAGCACGCACTAGCCAAGTGGTCGGATGTGGATCTGGTGGTTTACATCGGCTGTGGCGAACGCGGCAACGAAATGACCGACGTGCTGCGGGAGTTCCCTGAGCTGGTGGATCCCCGTACCGGCGAGTCCCTGATGAAGCGGACCGTCCTGATCGCCAACACCTCCGACATGCCTGTGGCTGCCCGTGAGGCGTCTATCTACACCGGAATCACCATCGCGGAGTATTTCCGTGACATGGGCTACGCTGTGGCTGTCATTGCCGATTCTACCTCACGCTGGGCCGAGGCGCTGCGCGAGATGTCCGGACGCTTGGAGGAGATGCCCGGCGAAGAAGGCTACCCCGCCTACCTGTCCTCCCGTCTGGCCCAGTTTTACGAGCGGGCCGGTTCTGTCTCCTGCCTGGGGTCTGACGAGGACCGCCGTGGCAGTCTGACTGCCGTGGGCGCCGTATCCCCTCCGGGCGGCGACCTGTCCGAACCCGTGTCCCAGGCCACCATGCGCATTGTCAAAGTGTTCTGGGCATTGGATGCCACCCTTGCTTACCGCCGGCACTTCCCCGCCATCAACTGGCTGAATTCTTATTCTTTGTATCTGGACTCCCTGAAGCCCTGGTACGATGAAAATTTGGGCAAGGATTTTCTGATCAACCGGGAGTGGGCCATGGCCATCCTGCAGGAGGAGGCCAGCCTGAACGAAATCGTCCAGCTGGTCGGTAAGGACTCTCTGTCCGCCAAGGACCAGATCACCCTGGAAGTGGCCAAAATGATCCGAGAGGACTTTTTGCAGCAGAACTCCTTTGTGGACATCGACTCCTACTCCGAATACGATCGTCAGGCGCGCCTGATGACCATGATTCGTCAGTATGAGAACGAGTGCCGCGGGGCGGTGGAACGGGGCGGCGAACTCAACGACCTGTTTTCCATCCCGGTGCGGGAGAAAATTGGCCGAGCGAAGTCCGTCCCAGCGGATCAATATCAGGATGTCTACGCCAATCTGCTGGCGGAGATGGAGGAAGAGATTGCGGCCATCGCAGAGAAGGGAGAGGAAGAACTGTGATTCGGGAATATAAAACGATCCAGGAGATCTCCGGCCCCCTGATGGTGGTCAACAAGGTCAAGGGTGTTACATACGACGAGTTGGCTGAGATCGAGCTCACCGACGGGTCAATCCGCCGGTGCAAAGTGCTGGAGGTCAACGGCGATTCCGCCGTGGTTCAGCTGTTCGAGGCCTCGGCCGGCATCAACCTGGCCGAATCCAAAATTCGCTTTCTGGGACATCCCCTTCAGCTGGCGGTGTCCGGGGATATGCTGGGCCGGGTGTTCAACGGCATGGGCCAGCCCATCGACGGAGGCCCCGCCATTCTAGCCGACGAATATCGGGATATTAACGGCCTGGCCATGAATCCGGCCGCCCGAAACTACCCCAACGAATTTATTCAGACCGGAATTTCCACCATTGACGGACTGAACACTCTGGTTCGTGGCCAAAAGCTGCCCATCTTCTCCGGATCGGGTCTGCCCCACGCAGCCCTGGCCGCCCAGATTGCCCGTCAGGCCAAGGTGCTGGATGGAGCAAGTAACTTCGCCGTGGTCTTTGCCGCCATCGGCATCACCTTTGAGGAGTCGGAGTTCTTTGTCAGCGAGTTTAAGCGCACCGGCGCCATTGACCGCACCGTCCTGTTTACCAACCTGGCCAACGACCCGGCTGTCGAGCGAATTGCCACGCCCCGTATGGCGCTGACCGCCGCCGAGTACCTGGCCTTTGAAAAGAACATGCACGTACTGGTCATCCTGACCGACATCACCAATTATGCCGAGGCACTGCGCGAAATTTCCGCGGCAAAGAAGGAAGTTCCCGGACGGCGCGGCTACCCCGGTTATCTGTACACCGACCTGGCCACCATGTACGAGCGGGCTGGTCGTCAGATTGGCAAGGAAGGGTCAATTACCATGATCCCCATTCTTACCATGCCGGAAGACGACAAGACCCACCCGATTCCCGACCTGACCGGTTATATTACCGAGGGCCAGATTATCCTGTCCCGCGAGCTGTACCGCAAGGGCGTCAATCCGCCTGTGGACGTACTGCCTTCCCTGTCCCGTCTGAAGGACAAGGGCACCGGCGAGGGCAAAACTCGTGAGGACCATTCTGGCACCATGAACCAGCTGTTTGCCGCCTACGCCACAGGCAAGGAAAACAAGGAGCTGATGTCCATCCTGGGCGAGGCCGCCCTTTCTCCCACCGATCTGCTGTACGCGAAGTTTGCCGATGAGTTTGAAAAACGCTACGTCTCCCAGGGGACGGACGAGAACCGGTCTGTCTTCGAGACCCTGGACTTGGGCTGGGATCTGCTGTCCATTTTGCCCCGTGGAGAGCTGAAGCGAATCAAGCCGGAGATGATCGACAAGTACCTGCCGAAGAAAGACTAAGGGGGGATCGAGATGCCGAGCACCACAATCAATCCCACCCGTATGGAGCTGACCCGGCTGAAGGGGAGGCTGAAAACCGCCCGGCGGGGCCACAAGCTGCTGAAAGACAAGCGGGATGAACTGATGAAGCAGTTTATGGACGTGGTGCGGGAGAACCGGGCGCTGCGCAAGCGTGTGGAGGAGGGCCTGATGCGGGCCCACGGCTCCTTTACCGTGGCGGCCGCCCTCATGTCCCCGGAGATGCTGGAGCAGTCTTTGCTTTACCCAAAACAGAGTGTAGAGCTGGACATGACTTTCCAGAACATCATGTCGGTGGATGTGCCCCAGTACCACTTCCGCACCAGCAGCCAGGAGCCCGGAGAAATCTATCCCTATGGCTTTGCGCAGACCAGCGGCGAGCTGGATGACGCCGTGGACGCCATGTCGCGGGTTTTTCAGGATATGCTGAAACTGGCCGAGGTAGAGAAGACCTCTCAACTGCTGGCGGAGGAGATTGAAAAAACCCGCCGCCGGGTCAATGCGTTGGAATATGTGAAAATTCCGGAGATGCAGGCCAATATCAAGTATATTACCATGAAGCTGGATGAAAATGAACGGGCCAACACCATCCGGCTGATGAAGGTAAAGGAAATGATTCTCAAGGAGGCGCTGGAAGAAAAGAAAGCCGCAGACGCCAAGATCATGCGGGCGTTCGAGCAGGAATAAAGTGCCTCTGCGTAAGTTGAATTTCTTGTGAAAAACAAAAAGCGCTCCCTCATTCAAGTTTGAATGAGGGAGCGCTTTTTCTACTTGGAGGAAGGTGCCCGCAGTATGGTTTTGACCATGGGATCGCCGCATTACAGCACAGTGATCAGGTCGCGACCTTGATCCTTTGACTGGTAAAGCGCCTTGTCTACCGTTCGTAACATGCTTTCCAGCGTCTGACCGGGTTGCCCTTTGGTCACACCAATGCTGGTGGTTACGTGGAACTGCTTTCCAAAGTATTCATAGACATGCTGCCTGGCCGACTCCAAAAAATCGCGTATTTGTTGAAGGGCTGCGTCGTCGCTTAGACCGGAGAGCAAGACGACAAACTCTTCGCCGCCAAGGCGTGCAACCAAATTGTTTGCGCCAAAATGGTGCTTTAAAATCTTGGAAAATTCTAGAATAACCAGGTCGCCTGCGGGATGACCATATTCATCGTTCACATTTTTAAAGTGATCCAGATCCAGCATTAAAAGGTGAAGAGAGGTGCTGTGTGCCTCGGCGTCTAAAATAAATTCTCTGCCGCGTTTCATAAAGGCCCTGCGGTTGCTGAGTACGCTTAGCTCATCCGTCATGGCCTGCCGATTGAGTTCCTCATTGAGCCGGCACAGTTCAGTGATATCGTGGATTGTTTTGATCCATCCAAGCAATATCGTGTAACTGCAAATCGGTTCCGTAGAAATATTGAAATAATAGTCTTTATCATGGATACACAGCTTTGCCACAGACAGCTCCCTATGTTTCAGAGAGTCCAAAAAATCAGAGGCATGTCTGGGTAAAGCGGGAAATGTTCCAGTGTTCAAGGGAATGTTTGCCTGGGCAAAAAGCCGCTTTGCACTGTCGTTGTAGTCAAGAACCCTGCCTTGATGGTTCAGCAGCAAAATAGCATCCTTGCTGGCCTCAAAGACTTTGCTTCGGGCGATGGACTTGATTTCCAGCAGATCGTAACGAGATATGGCTGTGATTACTGTAATGCATGTAACCGGCAGACACAAAGCCATATAGTCAATCTGAACCCCAAACAACTTGAATTGGGAAAGAAACAGCCCAGACACCGCAGCAACCGAGGCCACAACGATCAGGACAATCTTACCCATGGGTTTTTGAGCGGATTTTGTGGAATTATAGATAAATAGCCCCATCGAGAGTAAGACCATCAGGGCAGAGTGGTATGTCTGTACGTACATCCATGGCCCCATCTGCTTCACAAGAATTAATCCACCCAACTCTTCGATGTAGCGGACAGAGGAAAAGTAAAGATGGTGATACTCATTTGTAAACCGGAGAACCATTGTCACAACCGGGACTCCATAAATTGCCGCGAGCAGAACTTTCCTATGATCTGTAAAATGACCGGTGTACATCAGACTGATTGTCAGCCACAATGCAGACACAAAAGGAATTCCAATGTATTCGATTCGATTCCAGAACATAATCTGCGAAGGAATAGTTGAATTGAGTTCCATCGTATAGCCGAGTATGTAAAAACAGACAGCAAAGCACAACAGCAGAGATGTTTTCACGTAGCTTGATCCGCTCAGCGTTCTAATTTGAACTGCGCAGAAGACCGTTGCCACAGTCACGGACAACAAGTACAAAGTGATAAGGTTGATCATGAGCATACAAAACACCTCTTATCGCACCAAGCTTGATGGTATGATAGATTATATCAAGATCATGGAGAATAAACCATTGGCAGCATTTCGGGAAAAAGTGAAAAAGACGCCCCACTGAAACATGGGACGTCTTGATGAGACGCTGACAGGGATAAGGCCTGCCGCTGCGTCCGAAGGCGCCTTTGACCATCCTCACAAGCACATATTGAATTAGTTGCTAATAAAAAGACTCGGCGATGGGCTTGGTGCCAGGCAATTCAACGTAAGCCAAGAGACCGTTTGACGCATGATTAAGGTAGGAGAAAAGACCGTCGATATACATCGACGGTCTTTTTTCCTTTTATGGAGCGAGTGACGAGGCTCGAACTCGCTACCTCCACCTTGGCAAGGTGGCGCTCTACCAGATGAGCTACACTCGCAGCGACAAATGGTATTATAACAGAAATTCAGACAATGTCAATAAGGGAAAACAAAAAACGACAAAAAATTGATGCAACGGAACATGGATTCAAATCAGGCTCCGGACGGGAGATGATCGTCTTCGGAAGGTTGCCCACACTGGGGAACTGCGGTAGTATCCCAGGAGTAACCTGCCTTTGCCATCTGGGTATCGGTTCGGAACGGGGTGTCCCAATCCGTTAGTCGGGTCAGATCCAGGTGCATCCAACCCTCTTCCGTGGATACCACAGTCCAAAAATGGGGATTACCGTTCAAGGTGCCCTCCACGACCTGAAAGCCAATCTTCAGATTCTGACATGCCAGGGCCATGGCCAGGGCAAGTCCCTGGCTGTCGGCACCTCCTGTCAACAGGGCGTGGTAGGCGGTGGAGCCTCCTTCCGGGTCGTAACCGCCGGCAGCTAAAATGGATTGACCCGCGGCAAGAATCAGCTGGTCACCGGTCATATGCCAAAGGCTTCGGACCCGTTCTTCGCTGTTCGATGTCAAAAGATCGCGGCGTTGGGATAATTCCTGCATGCTCAGGTGATAGGTCAGTGAAATTTCCACGATTCTCTGCTGGCCGCTGTCAGGATAGATAGAGACAGAGACATCCGGCATGTCCAGAGCGGAAGCCGGGTTGGCATAATAGGCCTCTTTGCAGAGTGTGCGGATATAATCTTCGTCCCCGTCAAAATAGCTGATGCGCAGTACGCGCTCGGAGGCAAAATCGGCCAGAGCACTTTCCAGTTCACTGCGGATGGCGGTGGTGCCGGTGGCTGAAACGATGGAATTGATTTGCTGCCGCGTGCGGCGGTAGGTGATCTGAACATCGGCCTCGTAATAGGTCACAATGGAATTGACACTATATTTGATGTAATCCACCGCGTAGGCGCCAAGAGGGTCCTCCTGCACCACCTCCAGGCAGGCGGCCTCCAGGTCGGCCTCTACATCTTCTGAGTCGATATAAAGCCGGACAGAGCCGGTTTCCATCCCCTGCGTGATGAAGTAGATCAAGGCGTTGACCAGTTCCTGATAGTTCTCCGCCCGGAGAACGGAAGGATCACCCTCGGCAGTGGGTGTGGTGTTGTGGGTGGTGATGCGGACGTATTCCCGGGTCAGCAGAGAGGCGCATCCGCTCAGAAGTAAAGTCAGGGCGGTCAGCCCTGCCAGCAGTCGCGTTTTCATGGACAGCCTCCTCTCAGTTCAGCGGGTACATTCCAAAATTTTTGCCGGTTTCCGCCAAAGCATTGACCGAAGTGATGTACACGTCGGTGGCGGCAGCGTCTTTCGGGTCGCCCGCTACCCTGCGCCAAACCACTTGGTTGTGGGCAGACAGCCGTGGGTGCAGGGTAATCAGCATCATAGAGATGCCGAAGACCATTGCTTTTCAGGACAGTCAGATCAGACGCTCCGATACAAACCCGCCTACATTAGATGTCGTTTTGCTTGTATCGCCGAAACCCAAGGCCTAATATTTCGTGGGCTGGGCAGACGATGAGAAAGGCGTCGGGATCAATTTCCTTTACCGCCTGCTTCACTGCCACGATCTGCCGCTGCTTGAAGGCGCACATCAGCACCCGCTTTTCCTCACCGCTCCAGGCACCCTGACCATGCAGGATGGTAACGCCGCGCTCCAGCTGGTGCATCAGGGCCTCCAGCACGCGGTCGGTCTGGTCCGTGATGATATAGGCCACTTTCGCCTCGTCCAGGCCATAGAGCACCGTGTCCATGACCAAGGTGGAAATATACAGAGCCACCAGGCCGTATAAAGCGCTGTTCAGACTGTGAAACACAAACGCCGAGGAGCAAATGATCGCCAGATCCAGCCCAAGCAGCAGACGGCCCATCGGCAGCCAGGGCAGAGGGAGCTTGAGCAGCCGGGCCAGCAGGTCGGTACCGCCGGTGGAGGCGCCTTGACCGAGAATGATACCGAGAGAGATCCCAAGAAGCAGGCCGCCGTAAATGCAGGCCAGCAGCGGCTCCATGGGGGAGAAGGAGTAGAAACCGGCCAGAAGGTCAATGAACAGGGAAGACAGGGACATGGCGTACAAAGAGGACACCAGGAGGTGGCCGCCCAACAGCTTCCAGCCCAGAAGGAAGAGAGGGATGTTCATGCAGAAAACCTGCACGCCGATGGAGGGAAAACCGGCAAAGGCGTAAATCATTTGGGCGATGCCGGTAAACCCGCCGTAAGAGATGTCGTTTGGAACATAGCACCAGTTAAAGGCCAGAGCATAGATGACACAGGCTGCGGTAATGGCTGCGTATCGGCGTAGGATGTTCCAGAACATAAAATAGTTCCTCCATGCGATGAGCAATCGGTGATAGGGACGGGGATCGATCGCGGGGCCGACACACGGCCGGGTCACAGCAGGGTCAGCTGTTCCTCCCCACGGTCTTCCTCTTTCAGCAGGGCCCCGGCCGCAGGCAGAGAGCGGACCCGGTAGCGGGCGGCATTGACAATGGAACTCTGGTCCAGGGGAAGAACCTTCTCTACCCGGTATTTTGGCTTCAGAGTCATGACGCTGACCCCTTGGGTAGAACGGGTGGTTTTGGGGTTTAGGCTGGCGGTATGGAACAGGATGCACCGTCCCTCGGTGGAGATGACAGCCGTTTCAAAATCCTCCGTCACCAAAAATGCGGCGACCAGAGGAGCCTTGTCGGAGTAGGCCCCGGTGAGTTTGCGCCGCTTGGTTTGGGTTTGATAGGCGGACAGCTCGACCCGGGCAACCTTGCCGTTGTCAAAGAAGAACAGCAAATTGCCTGAGTAGTCCCCGGGAACACAGGCCCACACCGCTCGCTCCTCCGCGTCCATCCCAAGCTTGGTGGGAAGATAGTCCCCAAGTACGCTGGCTTTGGTGTCGTCAAACTCGGACAGGCGGGTTTTATAGCACTGTTGTCGGTCGGAGAAGACCAGAAGTTCGTCGCGGTTGTTCGCCTCCCATTGCAGGAAGGGGACGTCCCCCTCTTTGTACTTCTGTTCTCCGGACATACGCAGGGATTGGGGCGTGATCTTTTTCAAATAACCCTCCCGGGAGAAGAACAGGTTGACGGGGTAGTCGGGGGTCTCGTCTTCCTCCACCAGGATAGACTCCGACTCGTGGTCGTAGACGATGTCGGTGCGGCGGGGGACGGCGTATTTCTTCTTCACTTCCGTCAGTTCATCGACAATAATCTTCTGCAGGCGTTTGGGGGAGTTGACCGTGTCCTCCAAGTCGGCAATTTCCTCTTCTAAAGTGTCCATTTCCTGGGTGCGCTTTAGAATGTACTCCTTATTGATATTGCGCAGCCGGATGTCGGCCACATACTCTGCCTGGATCTGGTCGATTCCGAAGCCGATCATCAGGTTGGGAATGACCTCCGCGTCCGCCTCGGTGTCCCGGATGATCTGGATGGCCCGGTCGATGTCCAGCAGGATACGCCGCAGACCCTTTAGCAGGTGCAGCTTCTCCTTCTTTTTGCCCATGGAGTAGTATACCCGCCGGCGTACCGACTCCATCCGCCAGGCCACCCATTCTTCCAGAATTTCTCGGATTCCCATGACCCGGGGCATTCCGGCAATGAGAATGTTGAAGTTGCAGGACTGGCTATCCAGCAGAGGGGTGGATCGAAACAACTTGGCCATCAGCTTGTCGGGGTCAGTCCCCCGCTTCAGGTCGATGGTCAGCTTCAGGCCGGACAGGTCGGTTTCATCCCGCATGTCGGCGATTTCTTTGATCTTTCCGTTTTTGATCAGCTCTGCCACCTTATCCATGATGGCCTCGGTGGTGGTGGAATAGGGGATCTCATACACCTCGATGAGATTTTCTGCCTTGCTGTATCGCCACTTGGAGCGCACCTTGAAGGAGCCCCGGCCGGTACGGTAGATATCACTCAGAGCGGAGGCGTCGTAAAGCAGCTCACCGCCGGTGGGCAAATCCGGAGCCTTCAAGGTGGTCATCAGGTCGTGGCTCGGATTTTTGAGAAAGGCGATGGTAGTGTCGCACACTTCCCCCAGGTTAAAGCCGCACAAATTGCTTGCCATGCCAACGGCGATACCCTGGTTGGCGGAAACCAGCACATTGGGGAAGGTGGTGGGCAGGAGGGCGGGCTCCTTCAGCTTACCGTCGTAGTTGTCCACAAAGTCCACCGTGTCCTGGTCAATGTCCCGGAACAGCTCGGAACAGATGGAGTCCAGGCGCACTTCGGTATAACGGCTTGCGGCCCAGGCCATGTCCCGGGAGTAGACTTTACCAAAGTTGCCTTTGGAGTCTACCAGAGGGTGGAGAAGGGCTCCGTAGCCCCGGGACAGACGGACCATAGTGTCATAAATGGCGCTGTCGCCGTGGGGGTTTAATTTCATGGTTTGTCCTACCACGTTGGCACTTTTGGTGCGGGCGCCTCCCAGCAGTTTCATCTGGTACATGGTGTACAGCAGTTTCCGGTGAGAGGGCTTAAAGCCGTCAATTTCCGGGATGGCTCGGGAGACAATGACGGACATGGCGTAGGGCATATAGTTGACTTCCAGCGTCTGGGTGATGGGTTGCTCCAGCACCTCGGCCCGCAGGCCCATGACGTTTGGGTTGACTACCTTGGATTTCTTCTCGTCCGGAGTTTTTTTCTTAGCCATTGGGATCAGTCCTTCTCTTGAGTCTTATGGGGTCATCCATCCAGTTGGCCAACCCCCAGAATTCCGGCGGGGTATTCGATTGCGTCCCCGGCGGGAGGCTGGGTGAGGGGTTGTTGGAAGGATGTGGTGATGCGGGCTTCCAGTTCCAGCACCGCCTTGAGCACATTTTTAAGGTGGAGCGCTGCGTTCAGATCGGTTTTTCCGGAGGATCCAGACAGCTTAATATCAAAGGTTGCTTCAGAGTCTTCCGCTGATGCGGAAAGAGTGTAAGTACAGCCATCGGAACCGGAAGGAGAAACGGTCAGCAGAGCGGTAAAGGTCTCATCGCTGCCGGAGGAGAGCAGATCCGCTATGTCCCAGTTCACCATATAAGAGGAGCCGGATTTGGTGAAGCAGTCGTCGCCTACATAGGCCGCTGCTTGCTGGGTGACGTTGGTAATGTCCGACCAAGCCAAGAAGGGGGAGTAAGCGTTGGCGAAGCCGGCCGAGATTAGCAGCTGTCCCACTGTGGGGCAGGAGAAAGACAGAACGGAGGCATCCAGCAGACCGTTGAGTGGGAGGGCGGCCCAAGCCTCTGCGTTTTCCACCAGGCCCAGCTCAGTCAGAAGCGGGCTGCGCACATAGAGACACTGCCCGTCCAGATCTAAAATGAGTTCAACGGTCAGGGGGGACAGCAGGCTGCGGTAACGGGCAATCTCGGCCTGGTCCTCTTGGGAGAGACCGTCGCTGGAAGCAAAGGCCAGATACAGGTCTAAAAGCTGTCCCAGGTTGGCTGTGTACTGAAGGTGGCCCGCAGTATCGTTGGTCAGTGCGCTGCCGCTGAGTTTGGCGGAATAGGTTTTGTCACCATTCAGACTGTCCAACAGGGTGACGGCCAGATCCATGTCCAGCGTGGAGTTTAAAGATTGGTTTGTCTTACGCTGGTCGCCGCCGGCTAAGTCGTAGAGAACGCGATTGACCAACGTGAACTGACGGTCAATCTGATCCACAGCTTCTTGGCGGTTCAGGAGGACGACGGTCTCATACTCGCTGTCCCAGTAAATTTCATAGCCCAGAGCCTGGGCAAAGAAAGCCAGGGGTACCATGGCCCGGCCGTCCTTTACATAGGAGGCAGCGTCGATGGCGATTTGCTCCCCATCTCCGTAGGTAAGCACGCGGGAGCCGATGGCATGGGAGATAGAAAAATCACCGAAAGACACGGTAACGGCGTGGTTGATCTGGTCATAGCTCACAGTCGCCCCTAAGTACGCGAAGACGTCGGCGATGGGAACCATAGTGCGGTCGTTCTGGATCTCGGGACGCACGGAGGAGAAGGGAATGCACGTCCCGTTGACCATTACGTTGATGCCGTCTGTGTAGCCACCGACAGCCAGCTTCTCCTGTGCCATGGCCTCACGCTGGTCTTCCAGGTAGAGCATATCGCTGACCCAGCTTTCCAGCATCGTCTGGCGGAACTCTGGTTCCGTTAGCTCGTTCCACTCCATATACTCCTCTGGAGAGTCATAATAGGAATATTCTGATTCGAAATAGGCGTAGGGATCAAAGTCTGCGACTTCGGCAGGGTGTGCGTTGATCCACACCTGACAGCGGGTCTCCCACGCCTCCTGTTCCGCTTCCCAGGCCTGCTGGGATTCCACCATCTCGGAGTACTCTTCCTCCGACCATCCATCGTTCAGCATTTCCTCTCGGGAGGAGTAGCCCCATTGTTCCCAAAGGGGCGGGTTGGTATCTTCATAGGCCAGGGCAGGCAGGGTCAAGGAAAGAGTCAGCGCCAAAGAGAGTGCTAATCCGATGAAACGCATCATGTTTTTTTTCATGGTCTGTACTCCTATATGAAAATATTTGATGAACTCTGATTTGATCGTCGTTGTTCACGGAGGATGGCTTAAAGCTTCTTCGGGGCATACTGCTGTCCGAAGGGAGTTGCGGCCAAACCGCCCGTTCCGGTTTCGCGGAGGGTATGGGGAAGAGAACGGCCCACCTCGGCCATGGCGTCCAGCACCTGGTCGGGAGGAACCCGGCTTTCGATGCCGGCCAGGGCCATCTGGGCCGCCGACAACGCGTCCATGGCCCCAATGACGTTGCGTTTGATACAGGGCACCTCCACCAGACCACCCACCGGGTCACACACTAATCCAAGCAGATTTTTAATCGCCATGGCACAGGCGTTTGCCATCTGCTTCGCCGTGCCGCCCTGGAGCTGAACCAGAGCGGGAGCCGCCATGGCGGCGGCGGAGCCGATCTCCGCCTGACAGCCGCCCTCGGCCCCGGAGATGGAAGCACGGGCGGCGATGACCATGCCAAAGCCGGAGGCCACATACAGAGCCTGGATGATCTCCTTTTTCCCTGTCCCAAACTGCCTCCGGTAGGGGAGAAGGACGGCCGGCAGCACCCCGCAGGCCCCGGCGGTAGGAGCGGCCACGATGCGCTTCATACAGGCGTTGCACTCCCCCATGCGCAGGGCCCCGGCCATCACCTCGGAGAGGAACGGGCCGCACAGAGGGGCGTTTTCCTGGGCATACTGGGCCATTTTTCCTCCGTCGCCCCCGGACAGGCCGCTGTGGGAACGGTCTTCCTCTCGGTAACTCTGGTCCGACTGTGCCATAGCGGCCAGCAGCATAGTCATTTTGGCCCAGGAGTCCTCTCGGTCGATCCCCTGGTGCGCACAGTCGGACAGCAGGATATTTTCCCATAGAGGCAGGCCGGACAGTTCCGTGTCCCGGAGCATCTGCTCAATTGAAGTGAAGTCGATCATTGTGGTACCTCCTGTTCCGGGGTGTAGCGGTTGACCCTTAGAATCCCGGACAGGGAGCGGACTTCCTGAGCCGTCTCCTCGGGGATGGGCTGGTCGCATTCGATGACCATAACGGCGCTGCCTCCACGGCCGCCCCGGTTGAGCTGGAGGGTGGCCACATTTAACCCCTGTTTGGCCAGTACCGCGGTGACCTGGCTGACACAGCCGGGCTGGTCGGTGTTGTGGATGACCAGGGTGGGCAGCTCACCGCTGAAGGAGGTGTCCAGCCCGTCCACCCGGAATACCCGGATACGCCCGCCGCCGGGGGAGGAACCCCCTACCTCCAGCTTAGCTCCATGAACCCCTTCCAGCTGAATGAGAACGCTGTTGGGGTGGACGTCCCGGAGAGAACAGGTTCCGAAGGAAAAGTCCAGCCCCCGCTCACGGGCCAACTCAAAGCTGCCCGGGACCCGGGGGTCATCGGGGAAGAGGCCCAGCAGTCCAGCAACGAGGGCCTGGTAGGTGCCGTGGCCCTCCCCGGTGGATGCGAAAGAGCCATGGAGGAAGAGTTGAGCGCGGATCGGCTCTTGGCCCAGCAGAGCCCGGGCCATCCGGCCGATGCGTACCGCTCCCGCCGTATGGGAACTGGAAGGACCCACCATGACAGGACCCAGAATATCAAACAGATTCATGGGAAAACTCCTTATTACAAAAACTTGATGAGGAAACGCAATCTGTGCAAAACGAATGGGCCAAGGGACTGCGGCCGTGCCGCCGCCTGATATAAATTCGAGTCTTGGTTCTTGGAACTAGTTTTCCCAGCGTTCAGCTGATATCCGCCAGATCCAAATATTTATAACCATTGTCGGCAATGTGTGTTTTCCGACCGGGCAGATCATCGCCCAGCAGCAAATCAAAGACCTGGGCGGTACGCTCCACATCCTCAGGGATGACCTTGATGAGTCGCCTAGTTTCCGGATTCATGGTGGTCAGCCACATCATATCCGGCTCGTTCTCACCCAGACCCTTCGAGCGCTGGACGTCCGCCCGCTTTCCGGCCAGAGCGGCTACAATATCGCTTTTTTCCTTGTCGGAGTAAGCGAACCAGGTCTTTTCCTTGTAGGCGATCTCATACAGAGGGGATTCGGCAATGTAGACGTATCCCTGCTGGATTAGGGTAGGAGTCAGGCGGTAGAGCATGGTCAGGATGAGCGTGCGGATCTGAAAGCCGTCTACGTCGGCATCGGTGCAGATGACCACTTTATTCCACCGCAGGTTATTCAAATCAAAGGCGGCCATGTCGCGGGCCCGCTTGTCGCTGACTTCGATTCCGCAGCCCAGTACCTTTAGCAGGTCGGTAATGATTTCACTTTTGAAGATTTTGCCGTAGTCCGCTTTGAGGCAGTTCAAAATTTTACCGCGCACGGGCATAATGCCCTGAAACTCGGCGTCCCGGCTCAGTTTGACGCTGCCCATGGCCGAATCGCCCTCGACAATATACAACTCCCGGCGGCTCACGTCCTTGGTGCGGCAGTCTACAAACTTTTGAACCCGGTTGGAGATATCCATGGTTCCGGTCAGCTTTTTCTTGATGTTCAGACGGGTCTTCTCCGCATTTTCCCTGGCCCGCTTGTTGATGAGCACCTGCTCGCCGATCTTCTGGGCATCCGCGGGGGTTTCAATGAAGTAGACCTCCAACTGGGCGCGGAGAAAGTCGGTCATGGCCTCCTGGACAAACTTGTTGTTAATGGCCTTCTTGGTCTGGTTTTCGTAGGAGGTCTGGGTGGAGAAGTTGTTGCTGACCAGCACCAAAGCGTCCTGAATATCGGGGAAGGTAATTTTGCTCTCGTTCTTGGTGTACTTGTTCTGCTGCTTGAGGTAGCTGTCGACGGCCGATACAAAAGCCGACTTGACGGCCTTCTCCGGAGAACCGCCGTGCTCCAGCCAGGAGGAGTTGTGGTAATGTTCGATGGCCTGAACTTTATTGGAGAAACAGAACGAGACGGATAACTTTACTTTATACTCGGGCTTGTCCGCCCGGTCCCGGCCCTTTCGCTCGGTCTGCCAGAAGACGGGAAGGGTGAGAGAATCTTCTCCCACCAGCTCTGACACGTAGTCCACAATGCCGTTTTCATACTGGAAGTCAGTGGTTTCAAACTTGCCTCCGACTTGGTTTCGGAAGCGAAAGGTAACCCCCGCGTTGACCACTGCCTGGCGCTTCATCACATCCAGAAAGTACTCCACCGGGATGTCGATGTCGGTAAAAACCTCCAGGTCAGGCTTCCAGCGGAAGGTGGAGCCTGTCTTTTTACCCCGATCGGTTGGCTCCTTCTTCAATCCGCCGATGTTTTCTCCCTTTTCAAAGTGGAGGCTGTACTTGAAGCCATCCCGCCAGATAAAGGCGTCGAACTGTTCACTGGCGTACTGGGTGGCACAGGATCCAAGACCGTTGAGCCCCAGGGAATACTCGTAGTTGTCTCCGCTGCCGTTGTCGTACTTGCCGCCGGCGTACAACTCGCAGAAGACCAGCTCCCAGTTGAATTTCTGCTCCTTCTCGTTCCAGTCCACCGGACATCCGCGGCCTTGGTCTTCTACTTGGATGGACTTGTCCGCAAACCGAGTGACCGTGATGAGCTGGCCGTGGCCCTCCCGGGCCTCGTCGATGGCGTTGGACATGATTTCGAAGACGGCGTGCTCGCAGCCCTCCAGCCCGTCTGAGCCGAAGATGACTCCGGGGCGCTTGCGGACCCGGTCGGCCCCCTTCAAAGCGGAGATGGATTCGTTTCCGTAACTGGTTTTCTTTTGTGCCATGTAATTTCCCTCACTCTTCCAAAGGCGTGTGACGCACACAATAATACAGGCTAATCATACCAAATCTTGTGGTCGAAAGTCAAGGAAACAGAAAGAGACAGCTCGCTTTCCACGCATAAAACGATAAAAACTCCAAACA
The DNA here is from genome assembly GCA_050251755.1 of Lawsonibacter sp. Classification (GTDB taxonomy): domain Bacteria; phylum Bacillota; class Clostridia; order Oscillospirales; family Oscillospiraceae; genus Lawsonibacter. The sequence goes on from JBFWME010000011.1 coordinate 42,667, forward strand.
ATGAGTCGGTAAGGGGGATGGGTATGGAAGCTTTTCGGGTGATCGAGGCGGAAGAGGGAATTGAACGGGCAATTCTGCGCAATTTGGCTGCCCGGGGCGGTGCGGTAGAGCGCAGCGTCAGTTTAAATCATCCTACCCTGCTGGTGGTTTCGCCCAAGGCGGCTGCCCGGGGGCTGGAATTGCCGGGAGCCTGCAGGACGGTGCTGCTGCCCGGGGATGCGGGAAACCTGTTGGACAGCTTGCGAGCGGCCAGCGCAGTAAGCTATGGGGTGTCGCCCCGGGATAGTTTGACCATTTCCAGCCGAGAGAATGGAAAGCTATTGGCTGCTCTGCAGCGGGAGTTGGTCACAATCGGGGGGCAGGTAGTGGAACGGCAAGAGTTTCCACTGACGTTGGCACCGGAAACGGGAGAATTGCCTGCTCTCGCGGTGGCGGGCGCCCTGTTGCTGCTGGGGGTTCCGCCTGAGGAGTTGGATCGCCGGGTGGGGCGGGACAACAAAACACCATAGAACCGGGCTTTGCTCTGATTTGCGGTTATAAGATTGTAAAAATTTGAAGGGAAATTTGTCGAAATATATCGAAAAAGAAGGATAAAAATTCCATTTGCGAATTTTGGAATGGTGGACAGAAGCCGGCCCGATGTGTTAAAATAAATAGACAAGGTTCATGTCATGACTGGCAGAACCGATATGCTGGCCGTATTGAAGGATGTGTTGGGGCTTGGGGAAACAACAACAGCTCAGACAAAAAATTCTGATTGTGGACGACTCTGAAATCGACCGATCCATCTTAGCAGACATGTTAAACGGGGAGTTTGAGATCATCGAGGCGGAGGACGGCAGACAGGCGATTATGATGATGCAGCGGCTTAGACCAAGATTATCTTTGGTGCTGTTGGATACGTCTATGCCGGGCATGGATGGGTTTCGGGTGCTGGAGACCATGAAGGAAAAGGGATGGAGCAAAGAGATCCCTGTTATCATGATTTCTGTGGCAAATGTGACAGCACACATAGAACGGGCCTATGACCTTGGAGCGGTCGACTACATCCAGCGCCCTTTTCATGCCAGAATTATTCGACGGCGGGTGAGCAACGCGATTATGCTCTATGCCAAGCAAAAGCGCCTGGCTGGAATGGTGACCGACCAGATTTACGAGCGGGAACGGGCCGGCGACCTGATGTTGGAAATTCTGAGCCATATTGTCGAGTTTCGAAACGGGGAGAGCGGTCAGCATGTACTGCATATCCGCTCTCTGACAGGACTGCTGCTCAACCGCTTGGTACAGAAGACGGACCAATATGAACTGACCAGCACGGACATTTCGGTGACCAGTTATGCCTCTGCCCTTCATGACATCGGAAAGATTGCCATTCCAGAGTCTATTCTGAACAAGCCGGGACCCCTGACTGAGGAAGAATTTGAAATTATGAAGACCCATTCCTTGAAGGGGGCGGCCATGCTGGAGCATCTGCCGCTGCGGCAGCACGAGCCACTGGTGCAGGCGGCATATGAAATATGCCGCTGGCATCATGAGCGTTATGATGGCAAGGGTTATCCGGACAGGCTGGCAGGAGAGGACATCCCCATCTCGGCTCAGGTTGTGGCATTGGCCGATGTCTATGAGGCCCTGACCAGCCCCCGGGTCTATAAAACGGCCTATTCTCATAACCGGGCCATCACGATGATTCTAAATGGGGAGTGCGGAATTTTTAATCCGCTGCTGCTGGAGTGCCTGGCGGATGTGTCCGAGAGCGTCGAGGAGGAGATCAAGCGGGGGATGCAGGAGCGGCAGCTCCAGTGGGAGGTCTGGAATATGGCCCAGGAGGTCGGTCAGCACGGAAAGCAGACTGCCTCTGACCGGACGCTTCGGCTGTTGGAGCATGAGCGGACCAAATACCGATTTTTTGCTTCTATGTCGAAAGAAATTCAATTTGAGTATACCATGGTTCCAGATGTGCTGACCCTCTCTGAATGGGGAGCCAACTATCTGGGAATTGGTGGCGTGCAGATTAAGCTGGGCGACAATCCGGTCATGCACCAGGTCATGGGCTTGGAAGCCATCCGGGCGCTGAGGGAAGAGCTTATGAGTACCACGCCGGACCAGCCGGTGGTGGAATATTGCTGTGCCATTAATATCCGGGGAGAGCGCCGCTGGGGTAAGATTATTTCCAGAGCCATGTGGTCTGGGGATGAACCGCCAAAATTTCAGGGCGCCATCGGAAAATTTGTAGACATCCATGAGGAACACAGCCGGATCAAGGCATTGGAGCAGATCGCCGCGCACGACGGGTTGACCGGGTTGCTGAACCGGGACAGCGCACAGAAGCGGATCGAAGCGCTGCTGACGGACCACCGGGATCGGAACTATGCGCTGGCGGTGGTGGATCTGGATTACTTCAAGAACGCCAATGACCGATACGGGCATCTCTTTGGGGATCAGGTACTCAAACATATTGCAGATAAGCTGCGCAAAAGCATCCGCAGCTCCGACCTGGCTGCACGGGTTGGGGGAGATGAGTTTTTGGTCTTTGTGGAGTATACCGACCAAGTTCAGGCCCAGGCAGACCGGATTTTCCAAGCGCTGTTAGGGGAGTATGAGGGATTTCCTGTCTCTGTGAGTATGGGGATTGCACGATCTTCCGGTGTGGACGGCGGGTATGAGGTGTTGTTCCGTCAGGCGGACCAAGCACTCTACGCGGCCAAGCGGAAGGGTCGGAAACGCTATTGCTTTTACAATGACTCCATGCGGGAGATGCTCTCCGTCTTGTCCCCCATTGAAAGTGACGGGAGCGGCCGGAAAACTCAAACGGAGGACGATGATGCAAAGTTGTGCGGGGTTACCAAGCAATAAGAATGGAAGCACCTTCTACATCACAACGCTGACGCAAAACACCTTTTTTGAGGACTACCTGGCGGCGGACATGGGCTCAGCCCGACAACGGGGGATCTCCCCGTAAAAAAACGCCGGAACATTTCAAGTAAAGCTGGATCCACCGGATAACGTAGGCTCTTGTGTTGCGATTGCGTGATAAATAAGAAAAAAAGGAACAGGCTTAAGCCTGTTCCTTTTTTTCTTATATGGCTATGTTAAATCACGACCTGGCTCACTGTGGGGGCGGTTCAAGGTTGGCGCTTTGCTGCGCAGTGGGCCATTCAGAGAGAGCACTGGAAGAACTGGAAAAACCGGGTGGCTGTCGATTTTTTGAGGGCCGCGTCTGGGTGTTACAGAAGACCATTGGAGGTAATAAAACCGGCCAAGGACCAGTTTAAATGGGATTCCAGCTTGGCCCGCACATGGTCAATGTCTCGCTTCTCCAAAACGTCGATCAGCTGCAAGTGTTGGTCGACGGTTTCCGGCAGAGGGTAATTTTCCGGCCGATATGAGATAATCTGCAGGCGGCGAATATTTGGGATGATCAGATTCATCATAGAGGCGATATAGGGATTTTCACAGCGATTGCTCAAAAGCATATGAAAGTGCCAGTCCACTTCGGTATATTTGACGGCTTGGCACTGCCGTGGCTCATCCTGGTATTTCAGAAGTGTTTTGAACTGTTTACGGCACTCTTTCAGCTCTTCCCGCGTGATGTGATAGATTGCAGTTTGAGCGGCCAAAGGCTCCAGCACCTTTCGAAGCTCGTAAATATGAACAATATCACTGAAAGAAAGGGGTTTGACATTGGCCCCGATTCCGCGCTTGATCTCCACAAGTCCTTCGTTCTCCAGAGCGGCCAGCGCCTCACGTACCGGAGTACGGCTGACGCCGATTCGGGCGGCGATATGAGCTTCGCTGAGCAGATCTCCGGACCGGATGAGGCCGGTGCAAATTTCCTCCTTCAGCGTATGGTACACAGTGCGCATCAGTGTGCCGGAACGGTCTTTCCGGGTCATAGTTTCCTGGCTCATATTGTGAATTCCCCTTTGAAATAAATGAAGGCAAGAGGGACGAAAAAACTCAATTACATTGTTACGCCCCAAAAACACTTGTATACCGGGTACCAAATTTGAGATGCATACAAGCGATGCTCTATAACACTATTTTTATTATGAAGTAAGAAGCAAAAAAGGTCAACTCCTTAATATGAGAAATCAAAAGAAAAACAGGTAAAACGCTGAAATATCCGAAAAAATTTAAGCGGTTTGTGAGAAAGGCTGAATTTTTTGTGCTAAAACAGACGAATGGGATCCAAAAAACCTCGGGGAAGGCGTGGAAAAGGGCGTGAAGATGTGGGGGTTCCGGAATGAAAGATTATTCATTTCTCAAAAAATGAAATTAAAATGGGGAAAAATCAAATAAATACCATAAAAACTTACGAGAAATTGGCCATTGATTAAAAAATACAGAAAGGCTTTGAATAAAATTGTGCAATATAACAAAAAGGAGGGGGGCATGTGGGTGATTCTTCTAATTGACAAAAGAAAAGCACTTCGCTATAATTTCCAACATAGGTAGCATACAGGTAGCATACAAGTGAGATTGAGACCGGCCCTTTTTTTGGAACGGGACGGAGGCGAACGAATACAAGAGAACCTGATCTTGCATCTTATCAGGGGAAGCGGTCGTGCAGCGAACAGCACATGAACAGGATATACTTGCTGCAAGCGTGGCTGATGGGATTGCCGATGCGCTGGAAATCCAGGCAGCCATTGGAACTGTGTTTGACGCGGACAAGTCTGCCCCCTTACCCAGGCCCATGTGACCCTGAATTCTCAGGATGCGGACTTGTGGTTTGCGGAAGAAATGCATTCCAAGGGGGCAAAATGCGTGATTCCCCCTACCGTGAACCCCGGTATGAAGCTGAAGTATCTGAATGAGCGCCTGCTTGAGGTTTCCGATGCCGGCAAGAAGATCGTCTCTTCCGTAAACGAGGCATGTCGAAAATTGGGGGCTCAACTTAACAAGGTGCAAAGTGGTATGAAGTTATCTTTGGATGCGGGTCAGGGAATCATCTCCATCCTGTAACGCACTGAAGTTAATTTAAAAATTGAAGGGAGCACATTAATATGAAGAAAGTCTTGAGTACGCTGCTGGTCGTAGCAATGGCCCTGTCTTTGACCGCCTGCGGAGGCGGCAGCAGCAACAGTTCTTCCTCCAGCAGCAACAGTTCTTCCTCCAGCAGCGGGAGCGCTGCCAGCTCCGGAACCGCCAGCACTGGTTATACCGGCGGTACCTATAACATTGGCCTGGGCCACATCTGCTCCGAAACCCACTCCCTGAACCTTGCAAGTCTGGAATTTCAGAAGTATGTGGAGGAACAGTCCGGCGGCGCCATTACCGTGGACATCTACCCCAACGGAGTTCTGGGCGGCGACGAGGCCATGCTGGAATCTGTCGCGCTCGGCACTTTGACCATGGTGGCGCCTTCCGCCAGCGTGATGAACGTGTATGAGCCCGCCTTCGGCATCTTGGCTATGCCCTACCTGTTCACCAGTACCGACGATGCCTTTGCCGCCGTGGACGGAGATCTGGGCCAACTCCTGAATCAGAAGCTGGCTGACGCCAACGTTGGCATTTTGAACCTGGGCTACAATTTCAATGGTATCCGCAACATGACCAACAACATCCGGCCCATCGTGACACCCGATGATCTGAAGGGGCTGAAGATGCGCTGCATGTCCAACGAGATGTTCGTGACCATGTTCAATCTGATGGGCGCAAACGCCACCCCCATGAGCTGGTCCGAGCTGTTTACCGCCCTGCAGCAGGGCACCGTGGATGGTCAGGAGAACCCCGCTTCTCTGATGTATGAGTCCAAGTTCCAGGAAGTTCAGAAATATCTGAGCACCACCGAGCACATCTATGACTTCTGCACCATCAACATCAATGCCGATTTCTACAACAATCTGGACGACCAGGCCAAGGCCATCATTGACGAGGGCGTCAAGACCTATCTGGTGGATTATCAGAGACAGCTGGAAGTCAGCCAGAACGAAGAGTACATCCAGAAGCTGGCGGACGAAGGCATGGAAGTTACCTACGTTACCCCCGAGAACAAGGCGAAGTTTGCCGAGCTGGTTGCTCCGATGTATGACAACGCAGCTGAGCAGTTTGGACAGGACGTCATGGACGCCGTTGCTCAGTATCGCTAAGATTGACTCATTGCCCGCGGATGGGTGCCTGCACATAAAATCGGGCACCCATCCCCTTTAAAATCTGAGGTGTATAGGTTATGAAAAAACTGGTGAATGCCTACAACTCGCTGGAAGCGCACGTTCTTGTATTCAGTTTGGCGTTTACGACACTGCTGATCTTTGTGCAAGTTTGTCTCCGTTATATCTTCAACAACTCGCTGTCCTGGAGCGAGGAGCTGGCCCGCTACATCTTTATCTGGCAAATTTGGCTGGGAACCAGCGTCTCTATGAAAGAAAAAGAACATATCTCTCTGGATATGCTGAACAATAAACTGAATGGAAAGGCCAAGCTTGTTCTTGCCCTGGTCGCGAACGTGCTGATGCTGGGGTTCTGTGCGTTCCTGGCCAAATACGGGTGGGATCTGGTTTATTCCATGATGACCCGAGGAAACAAGTCGGTTGCGCTGCGGATTCCGATGTGGATCGTATATTCCTCCTTGCCGTTTAGCCAGTTGGTGGTCACGCTGCGGATTGTGGGACACATCGTTGAGAATGTGCGCAGCTTGTTTGGCGGGCAGGCGCTGAAAGAGGAGGGAAATGCGTAATGGATATTGCGGTTTTGTTCGGTACGTTTATCGTATTGGTCATGCTGACCGTACCGATCGGGTATGCCATTGGCATGGCGACTCTGGTCACGTTGGTCTTCTTCTCCAATATGCCCGTTGCGCTGATTACTCAGAACGCCATTACCGGCGTGGACTCCTTCCCGTTGATGGCGATCCCCTTTTTCATGCTGGCCGGAAACCTGATGAGCAGCGGCGGCGTGGCGAAACGGATTGTAAATTTCTGTGACACGTTGCTGGGCTGGATCACCGGCGGGCTTGGCATTGTTACAACACTGGCCTGTATGTTCTTTGCGGCGATCTCCGGGTCGGCGATGGCCACTACCTCCGCCATTGGCGGTTTCATGATTCCCGAGATGGAGGAGCGTGGCTATGATCGTGCCTTTAGCGCCGCTTTGGCCGGCGCGGCCGGCACCATCGGCGTCATTATTCCACCAAGTATCCCCTTTGTCATTTACGCGGTGGTGGTTAACACCTCCATCAGTGATCTGTTTATTGCGGGACTGCTGCCAGGCATCCTGATGGGCGTGGCACTGATGGTTGTCTGTGTGTTCGTGTCCAAGAAAGAGGGCTATCAGGTAGGGGGCAAGCGCCCCTCTCTGCGCCAGGTTTGGATTTCGTTTAAGGACGCCTTCTGGGCGCTGCTTACCCCTGTCATCATTCTGGGCGGAATCTATTCCGGTATGTTCACGCCCACGGAGTCCGCGGTGGTGGCCGTGATCTACTGCGTAATCGTCAGTGTGTTTGTGTATCGGGAATTCAAGCTGAAGGATGTGTACAAAGCCCTGTATGTCAGTATCAACGTCAACGGCATGACCACGTTTATGGTGGGCTTCTCCATGGCGTTCGCGGCTTATCTGACCATGGAAAAAATTCCTCAGCGCATTGCCAGTGCGCTGCTGAGCGTGACCAGTCAGAAGGTTCTTCTTTTGCTGCTGATTAACCTGCTGCTCTTGGTTGTGGGTTGCCTGATTGATAATATCCCCGCTACGATCATCCTGTCCCCCATTTTGCTTCCTATTGTCGAAAAATTGGGGATGTCTCCGGTTACCTTTGGCGTTATGCTGACCATGAACCTGGCCATCGGGTTTATTACCCCGCCCTATGGGATTAACCTGTTCGTGGCGGCTGCTATCTCAAAGGAGCCCATGAGTCGCATGATCAAGCCGATGCTGCGCTTTATTTTAGCCCTGTTGGTCGTTTTGATGCTTGTTACCTTCTGCGAGCCGGTTACCATAGGCATGCTGAACCTGATCAAGGGCTAATGCATACGGAACAGGGCTGTTTCAATGGTAAGTATAGCTGGCCAGAGGAGACGGTTTTGTTCCAGTGCAGGGTTTTTGTGCAGTTCTGCGCAAAAACCCTGCATATTTGCTTCAAGAAACAATACGGCAAAGGCCGAGGAGCGGATCGTACAAACGCCTCCGGTAGATGTTTTAAGATAGGAGAAATATAGTATGCCATTATTGCTGGAAGAAGACGCGAAGCGGCAGCTTCCCAAGCTATATCGGGTTCGTCAGAATTTTGAAAAGGCCTGCTTGGAGGATATCGAAGGAACCGTCCTCAGCGAGCTGAGCAAAGAGGAAATCCGCGCTCGGATTAAGCCTGGAATGAAGATTGCGCTGGGCGTAGGGAGCCGCGGGATCCGAAATCTGTCCCGTATTGTCAAGTGCGTAGTGGAGCAGTTGAAGGAACTGGGAGCCGAGCCCTTTATCCTGGGGGCGATGGGCAGCCACGGCGGCGGCACGCTGGAGGGCCAGTTGGAAGTGCTCCATTCCTATGGCATTACGGAGGAGGCCATGGGCGTACCGGTGGTCACGAACAACGACGTGGTGCTGCTGGGCGAGACCAGCCGGGGCATTCAAGTGTATTTTGATAAAATTTGCCTGGAGGATGTGGACATGATTGTCCCCATCAACCGGGTGAAGCTGCACACCGATTTTGTGGACACCATTCAAAGCGGAATGTGTAAAATGTTGGTGATTGGTCTTGGCCACCACAGGGGCTGCACTGCCATTCACCAGGCGGAGTTCAGCTATTTCGGCGACACATTAAAAGAAGCCACACGGCTGATCCTCTCTAAGGCAAAGGTTGGCTTTGGCGTGGCCATTATGGAGAACGCTTACGACCAGACTTTACTGGTAGAGGCGGTTCCGGCGGAGCATATGCTGGCGCGTGAAGCCGAGCTTGTAGAGCTTTGCAAAAAAAATATGCCGCTGCTGATGATCCCGGACATCGACGTTTTAGTGGTGGAGCAGATTGGAAAGGATATTTCCGGAAACGGCTATGATCCCAATATTCTGGGAAAGAGCTTTTTGCTCAACGAGTTTGTCCTTCCGGTTCCGAAGATCGGCCGTATGGTGCTGTTGGATCTCACCGAGGCGTCCCACGGAAACGCCGCCGGCATCGGGATTTTTGACATTACGACCCGTAAGGTATTCGACCAGCTGCAAATGGAGGCCATGTATGCCAACGACATCGCGCTGGGCTGTCTGGAGGACTGCAAGATTCCTCTGGTTGCCGCCGACGAAGCAGAGGCCGTACGGATTGCCATTAAGGTGCTGCGCAACAACGACCCAACCTGTCTGAAAATCGTAAAGATTAAAAATACGCTGCATTTGGAAGAAATTCAGGTTTCGGAGGACCTTCTGGACGTGGTGGCTGCCGATCCCAGGTTGGAACTGCTGGGACCTGTGGAGTAAAGAATTGCGGGCCGGGTCTGCTCTGTCCCCTGCGTTTGAAGGGGTGGGACAGACCTGGCCCGCACTGTTTTTATTCGGAATTTCTCATACCGAATTCACAAGTCGCGCGCTGCGAATCTTGGGTGCTACAAGTTAAAATTAGTCAAGCCACGTATGGAATTTTGCGGATGCTTTGATATGTTTTTACTGGTTCCAACATTGGTCGAGGTATACATGGGAAACAAACCCAGGTAAATTTCTGCATATCCCTCCATTTCCTGCGGATACTAGGTTTTGTTAACCAAATACAGCCACTGGAGGAATTTTTAATATGAAGGCAACAGGAATTGTACGCCGAATCGACGACCTCGGCCGTGTGGTTATCCCAAAGGAAATCCGAAGGACCATGAGGATTCGGGAGGGCGACCCGCTAGAGATTTATACGGATAAGGACGGCGGTGTAATCTTTAAAAAGTATTCTCTTATGGGAGGACTGGTAGACTTTGCGGGGCAATTGTGCGACACACTGAATCGTACAACCGGGC
>JBFWME010000012.1:0-20666 GCA_050251755.1 Lawsonibacter sp.
CTCCCCCCATCTTTTGGATGGATAGAATCATTCCCTGGCCAAAGGCGGTGTGCCGCACCATATCCCCCTTTTGAACCGCGGGCAGCGCTCCGGATGCGGCGGTTTGTCCCCCGGCCGCAGAAGACGGGATGGGATATTTGGTCCGGCCCGACCCGGCGCCGTCTCCATTGCCCGCGCCCGACATGGCCCGGACAAAACCTCCGTAGGAGGACTGAGCCGGCCGCCGCCCTTCCGTCCGGTTCGGCTGGACCTTCTGGTCGGCCGACCGACCGCCATACCCCCCGTACCCCGAGGTCCGGCTGGGCATCTGGCCCCAGTCCCCATCCTCCTGAGCCGGTTCCGTCCAACCGGAGCAGCCAATCCGCTCCAGGTGTTCAGGCGGGATTTCCTCCGCAAAGCGGGACGGGCGGTTGGAGCTGGTGCGTCCGAACAGCATGCGCTGGTTGGCGCAGGTGAGGTACAGCTTCTCCTTGGCTCTTGTCATGGCCACATAGCACAGCCGGCGCTCCTCCTCCATCTCCTCCGTCTCTCCGATGGCCCGAATACCTGGGAAAATACCCTCTTCGACCCCCACCACAAAGACCACCGGGAACTCCAGTCCCTTGGCCGAGTGCATAGTCATCATCACTACACAGTCCTGATCCGGGTCGTGGTTGTCCAAATCAGTGTACAGGGCGATCTCGTCCAGGAAACCGGCCAGCGAGGGATCTTCCCCTGCGTTTTCCAGATAGCCGCGGATGGAGGTCAGCAGCTCCCGTACGTTCTCCATGCGGGTGCGGTTCTCCACGGTATCTTTCGCCTCCAGCATCACGGTATAGCCGGTGCGCAGGATCAACTCTTCGTAGAATTGATCCAGGGGCAGCTCCGCCAGCAGGGCGGACAGCTCCCGCATCAGGTTTGTAAAGGCAGCCAGCTTTCCGGCCGACCGCTCCAGCTCCGGGTACATTTTGGCGTTGTCGACCACGGCATACAGCGAGGCTCCCTCCCGACGGGCAATCTCCTGGGCGGTCTCCACCGTCTTGTTTCCAATCCCCCTGGGCGGATTGTTGATGATGCGGGACAGGCGCAAATCGTCCTCCGGGTTGTTCAGGACGGCCAGATAGGCCACCATGTCCTTCACCTCCGCCCGGTCGAAGAACCGGGTCCCCCCGATGATGCGGTATGGAATGCCGTTGCGCTTGCAGGCATTCTCCATCTGGTTGGACTGGGCGTTCATCCGGTAGAGGATGGCGTGATCCTTCCACTTCTTCCCCTGACTGTAGTCCTCTAAAATCCGGGTGGCCACGTACTGGGCCTCGTCGCTCTCATTCATCGCGGAATAGAGGGTCAGCGTCTCCCCCTCCTCCGCCTTGGTCCATAACTCCTTGCCCTTCCGCCCCTGATTGTTGCGGATGACGGCGTTGGATGCCTCCAGGATGTGCTTGGTCGACCGATAGTTCTCCTCCAGCCGGATCACCCGGCAGCCCTTGTACTGCTCTTCAAAGGAGAGAATGTTTTCGATGGTGGCTCCCCGAAAGCGGTAGATGGACTGGTCGTCGTCCCCCACCACACAAAAGTTTTCGTACCCCCCTGCCAGGGTAGAAGCCAATAAGTACTGCAGGTTATTGGTATCCTGATACTCGTCAATGAGTACATAGTGGAATTTTCGCTGGTAATATTCCCGCACGTCATCTTTCTGCTGGAGGAGACGGACGGTATGGAGAATGATGTCGTCAAAATCCAGGGCGCTGGCCTCCCACAGCCGGCGCTGATACTCCACGTATAGCTTGGCAATCTTGATCAGCCGGAAATCCCCCGCCTTTTCACACTCCGCCAGATACATGTCGGCCAGCTTCATGGCGTCCTTGGCCCGGGAGATATAGCCCAGCACCGACCGGGGCGGAAACTGCTTGTCGTCGATCTGCAAATCCTTCAGACAGTCCTTGATGACCCGCAGCGAGTCGTCGGTATCGTAGATGGTGAAGGACGAAGAAAAACCCAGCTTATCGATATCCCGGCGCAGAATGCGCACACATGCGGAATGGAAGGTGGAGGCCCAGATGTCCTCCGCCGCCGGGCCCAGCATCCTGGTCAGCCGGTCTTTCAGCTCCCCGGCAGCCTTGTTGGTAAAGGTGATGGCCAGAATACTCCAGGGCGCCGCCGGATCCAGGCGGCACAGCCGGTCCCGGCGCTCCCGATCCTCGGGAGACAGGGGGCGGCCGTCGGCACACCCCTCCAAAAAGGCCAGATCGTCCTGGGTGACAAACTCGGGCACTTCCACACTGTCCGAGCCGCGGCCGTACTTCATCAGGTTGGCAATGCGGTGGATCAGCACCGTCGTCTTTCCGCTGCCCGCGCCGGCCAGCAGGAGCAGAGGGCCCTGGGTGGTCAGCACCGCCTTTTGCTGTTCCGGGTTCAGCCGGGCAAAGTCCCGGGCAATGGCCCCCCGGCGGGCCTGAACGAACTGAAGTTCCTGTTCGTGATTCAACATACGTTCTCTCTTCCTATGTTTATTTGTGTTGTAACTAATTGTATAACAAAACCGCCGCTCCGGTCAACCCGGAACCCCCGTCCCTTCTCCTGCCATACCCGAATCCCATGTTCAAACGTGCGGAACAAGTTTCGTCTGTTTTCGTCTAATAAATGAAAGATCAGCGCGAAAAAGCCGCCGAAAGAAACCTTCCGGCGGCCAGGTATATTGGGATCAGGCTTCACATAGTCTTATGAGGCAGCGGCGGTCCGCTGGTTTTACCCAAACAGCTTGCGCCCAATCCAGAGAAACAGACAGGCGCCCGCCACGGACACCACCAGATTGGCGATCCAGCCATATGCATAAAAACCCAGCAGTCCGAACACAGCGCTGCCCACAAACGACCCGATGATCCCCACCACCATGTTGCGCAGCAGACCGCCCTCCATCTTCATCAGGCGGCCGGCGATCCAGCCCACCAAAGCGCCCATAATCAGCGAACCGATCAATCGAAACAGCATCGTTTTCCCCTCCTTTTTTGTTTGAAATCAGTATACGACTCTCTCGCAAAAAATGCAAGATGTTGTTCTCTATTTCTATGTAATCCACCCTATGATGTGTTCCTTTTTTCTGTGATTTGCAACCATTCTGTAACCGCTTTGCCATCGCCTCGTAATGATTCCGATAAGATGGTAACATGTTCTTATGTTATACTAAAATCATACTTAGGAAAAAAATTTTTAAATTTGACACCCCGGAAAGGAGGTCTCCTGCATGAAAAAATACTTGCTGACCCTAATGATCGCCGCCTTGCTCATCCTGCCCATGGGGGGCGCAGCTCTGGCGGATAGCCCGGAGACCGCCTCCTCCGATGCTCTTGTATCCGAAGAACTGGAGTATGTCCCCGGCAGCGTCCCCGCCGAGACCGACATGCTGCAGTCGATCACCCCCGCCGTCCACGCCGCGGTTCTGGCCATGCTCCACCACGATCTGGCCGTGTTTGACCGTACCGACCCCGCTCTGGGCTGGGAGACGCTGTACAACATGCTCTCCCTGTATGGTCAGATGGACGACCGCTCTGAGTATATCGGCGAAGATCTGGTTCTCCCGGTTGAGAGTGTGATGGACTTTTCCTCCGCCCTGTTTCCCAGCTTTGACACTCTGGGTCAGCTGCCCGCTGATCTGTCCGATCGAATGGTATACTCCCCCGAGATCGACAGCTACCAGTTGGTCTGCGGCAATGACAGCTTGGCTCAGATTCAGTTGAAGTCCTCTCTTCGGGACGGAGACAATGTGGAACTCACCGGTTCGCTGGTCTATCTGGTAGACGGAAGCGATTTGGCCCGGTTCCAGGCCACGCTCCAGCCCAGTGATAACATGTTTGGCTATACCATTATGGAATTGAATCTTCTGTAACCCCTACATCATAATAAACGGGCGGGCTGCTTTCGCAGCCCGCCCGTTTATACCGGTCGAAACAGTGCCTTCGGTGCTGTTTCGAGTCGTGCAGAACGGCCTTTTTTTGTGGGCCGTTCGCACACCTCCAAGACGATCGGTATAGTTTTTTCTGATTCGGGCTATATTTTCCAGGAAGTCTTGCACTTCCCAATGGCGAATACTATAATATGAAGGATGAACAGAAAAATCGTTTTGAGGTGCCATATTATGGATTTTAAGATACAGGATTACATTTGCCCCGGCAAGCACGCCCATCTGGTTGGAATCGGAGGAGTTTCCATGGCCCCTTTGGCCGAGGTACTGCACGGGGCCGGGGTCATTGTCACCGGCTCCGACCTGCACGACAGCGCTCCAGTCAACCATCTTCGCTCTCTCGGCATTCCAGTCACCATCGGCCATTTGCCGCAAAGTATAGCGGGAACCGGCTGCGTCATCCGCACAGCCGCTGTCCACGACGACAATCCCGAAATTGCCGCCGCCCGCGCCGCAGGCATTCCCGTGTTTGAGCGGGCCCAGGCCTGGGGCGCAATTATGCGCCATTACAAAAACGCGCTGTGTGTGGCCGGCACCCATGGCAAAACCACCACCACCTCCATGTGTACGCACATTTTTCTGGCCGCTCAGCGGGACCCTTCCGTGATGATCGGCGGCGTTCTCCCCGCTTTGGGCTCCGGCCACAGGGTCGGCAAAGGGGACACCATTATTCTGGAGACCTGCGAGTACTGCGACTCGTTTCTCTCATTCTTTCCCACGGTGGCAGTCATATTGAATGTGGACGCCGACCATCTGGATTATTTCCGGGATCTGGACCATGTCAAGCGCTCCTTCCGGCGCTTTGCTGAGCTGGTGCCGGAGAACGGCTTTGTGGTGGCCGATCGGGATGATGCCAACACCATGGACGCTTTGGCCGGGCTGGATCGCCCCACCCTCACCTTCGGTCTGGAGGACGGGGACGTCCACGCCGCCAATCTGGTATGGAATAAGGGAATCGGTTCCTTTGACGTCATTGATCGCGGGAACCGTTTTGCCCATGTAGAGCTGTCCATTCCTGGAATTCATAATGTACGCAACGCCCTGGCCGCCTGCGCCGCCGCCATCTGCCTAAACGTGCCCGCCTCCGCCGTGGAGGAGGGGCTGCGGACCTTCCACGGTGCGGGCCGCCGGTTTGAAAAGAAGGGGGAGTATCACGGAGCCATGGTCTATGATGACTACGCCCACCACCCCCATGAGCTTCAGGCCCTGCTGACCACCGCCAAGGGGTTGGGCTACCAGCGGGTCATCTGCGCCTTTCAGCCCCACACCTACTCCCGGACGCATGAGTTGTTCCGGGACTTTGTGGAGGTTTTGAAGCTGCCCGATCTTGCCATCCTGGCGGAAATTTATGCCGCACGGGAGCAGAACACCCTGGGCATCTCCTCCAAGGATCTGGCCGCAGAGATTCCAGGGGCGGTGTACTGCGCCACGCTGGACGAGGTCACGGCCAAACTGCGAGAGCTGGCCCGCCCCGGCGATCTGATCTTCACCGTGGGCGCCGGAGACATCCACTCGGCCGGAGAGGCTCTGCTGGCGGAGACTTAATTGATGGATGAGAACGAGCCGGGACAGCTGCGGCTGCCCCGGCTCGTTTTTTGATCCGAACCACAGGACAATAGGGCTTCATTTCCATCTCCTTTCCAATCCAACACGAAACAGGGCGGTTCCGCCTTGGACGAAACCGCCCCGGCAAAACCGCCCCTTATATGGTCTGATCGTTTACTGATTGGCGTCCAGCACCTGGGTAAACGCCCCAGCCGGCATAACGCCCACCTTCCGCTCAATTTCCTTGCCGTCCTTGAAGAAAATCACGGTAGGGATGGACATCACGCCGTAGCGGATGGCCAGCTCCTGCTCCTCGTCCACATTTACCTTGCCGACCACGACCTTCTCGCCGTACTGGCCGGCCAGATCCTCAATGACGGGGCCGAGCATTCTGCAGGGGCCGCACCAGTCGGCCCAGAAATCCACCATCATCAACTTACCCTCAGACAGGGCCTGATCAAAACTCGCTTGATTGAAGTGTGTCATAATTGGTATGGTATCCTTTCTTTTGTTCCTAGTTTGGTTGAGCCAAGTGATCCAGGTATTCACAGGCGGACAGGGCGGCCACATGGCCCTCCCCAACTGCCTTTGCCACTTGAAGCGGGCCTCCGGTGCAGTCCCCGGCGGCAAACACGCCCTCCAGGTTGGTGGACATCCGCCGGTCTACCTTGACCACCCCGTTCTCCGTCTCCAGCGCGGGCAGCAGGTCGGTGGGGGCAATCGCCTGCCGCAAAATGAAAATTCCGGCACAGGGGAGGTCCGCCCCGTCCGCTTCCAGCGCGGTCACGGCCTGCTCTCCCTTCACCGCCAGCTTGCTCGCTCGGACAAATGGGATGTCCCGGTCAAGACCTTGCGGCTCTTTGGACGCCACATAGACCACCTGACAGCCAAGACTTTTCAGATAGTTGGCCTCCTGGGGTGCCTCTGAGCTGCGGCCCACTACGGTAACCGGCTTGTTCCGGTACAGCATTCCGTCACAGGTGGCGCAGTAGCTCACGCCCCGGCCCAAAAGCTCCGCCTCGCCGGGGTATTTGGCCTGACGCTGGACTCCGGGGGCCAGAATCAGCGCGTTTCCTTCATAGACCTGGCTGCCCACCGTCACCATATAACCATTCCAAGCCATCACAGAAATGGCCCGGCCCGCCACAAACTCAACGCCCATGGCCACTGCGTGGTCATAGAATTCCTTCAGCATGGCCGCTCCCGTATGGGCGGGCATCCCCAAATAGTTGTCCACCCGCTCCGCCTTTGCCAGCGGACTGTCCTCCCAATGGTTGCCGATAATCAGCACACTCTTGTTGCGGCCTCTGGCGGCCACTGCCGCCGCCATCCCAGCCGGTCCGCTGCCCAGCACAATGATATCATGGCTCATGGTATCGCCTCCTATTATGCCTATTATATCCCATTTTGTTCCTTTGGCAAGGAATTTTCTTGTTCGCTTCGGGCACTTTGCCCCAAAACCGACAATATGTGCCCTTTTGTTTTCCATATTCCACAGAAAGCCCGTGACCACGGTAGGAAAAACTTGCATTTTATTCGGCCAATGGTGTAAAATAATAGCATTAAAAATTGACATAATATTTAATCGCGGTTCTTTACCCCACGCACTGCATTCGCGAATGAGACGGGAGGATTCCACAATGTCAGACAAGATCAACATTCCCACCGGCACCGCCGAGGGAGAGACTGTGGAGAGCCAGAACTTTATTCATCAATTCATTCAGGAGGATATCGCGGAAGGCGGCCGGTTTGCCGGAATGCAGGTTCACACCCGATTCCCACCCGAGCCCAACGGCTACCTCCATATCGGCCACTGTAAGGCTTTGACGATTGACTTTGGTTCCGCCGAGAAATTCGGCGGCATTTGTAATCTGCGCATGGACGACACCAACCCCGCTAAGGAGGATACCGAGTTTGTGGATGCCATCCAAGAGGATATCCATTGGCTGGGTTTTGACTGGAGCGACCGGTTTTTCTATGGCAGCGACTATTTTGAAAAAACCTACGAGCTGGCCGTCGGCCTGATCAAACGGGGGCTGGCCTATGTGTGCGAGCTGACCCCCGAGCAGTTCCGGGAGTACCGGGGCGACGTGGGCACGCCCGCCCGTTCCCCCTACCGGGACCGACCCATTGAGGAGACGTTGGACCTGTTCCAGCGCATGCGTGCCGGAGAATTTCCCGAAGGGAAGTACACCCTGCGGGCCAAGATCGACCTGGCCAGCGGCAATTTTAACATGCGGGATCCGGTACTGTACCGCATCCGGTATATCGAGCACCACCGTCAGGGAACCAACTGGTGTATCTTCCCCATGTATGACTTCGCCCATCCGATCCAGGACGCGCTGGAGGGGATCACCCACTCCCTGTGCTCTCTGGAATACGAGGATCATCGACCCCTGTACGACTGGGTCATCAACCATACCGATGTGCCCTCAAAGCCCAGACAGATTGAGTTTGCCCGTCTTGGCATCAACTATACCGTGATGTCCAAGCGGAAGCTGCGCAAGCTGGTGGAAGAGCGTTACGTCTCGGGCTGGGACGATCCGCGGATGCCCACCCTGTGCGGCCTGCGCCGCCGGGGCTACACCCCCGCTTCCATCCGAAATTTCTGCGAGCGCATCGGCGTAGCCAAGAACACCTCCACGGTGGAGTACTCTTTCCTGGAACACTGCCTGCGGGAAGATCTGAACGACCACGCCCAGCGCTCCATGGCGGTACTGCGCCCGGTCAAGCTGACCATCACCAATTATCCCGAGGGGCAGAGCGAGATCTTCCAGGTGGAGAATAACCCCAACGATCCCGAGGCCGGAACCCGGAGCGTCGCCTTCTCCCGCCATTTGTATGTTGAGACCGACGACTTTCTGGAGACGCCCATCCCCAAGTACAAGCGCCTCTACCCCGACGGCCCCGAGTGCCGTCTGAAGGGTGCCTATCTGATCACCTGTACCGGCTGCATCAAGGACGAAAATGGCAATGTGACGGAAATCCTTGCCACCTATGACCCCAACAGCAGCGGCGGAAATCCTGCCGACGGGCGAAAGGTAAAGGGTGCCACCATCCATTGGGTTGATGCCGCCACCTGTGTGGATGCCGAGGTGCGGCTCTACAACAACCTGTTTACCGATCCGGATCCGGACGGCGGTGACAAGAACTTTCTGGGCTGCCTGAACCCCACCTCTCTGGAAACGCTGACGGGCTGCAAACTGGAGCAGAGTTTGGCTGCGGCCAAGCCGGCAGACCGCTTTCAATTTTTGCGCTTGGGCTACTTCTGCGCCGACTCCAAAGACTCCAAGCCGGGGGCATTGGTTTTTAACCGTGCAGTCAGCCTGAAGGACAGCTTCAAACCTGGAACATAAGAAATTTTGAGACACCGCCGCGGCCGGATCTTACGCCGCGGCGGTGTTTTTTTATTCTCTTCCAGCGTTCCCGCTTGCCCAATGGTCGTTGTTGTGCTTTAATAAAAGCAACAACAAAAAGGAGGATTTCCATGCTTACATTACAAGATGTGCAGGCGGCCAAAAGCCGCATTTCCCCTTATATCGTCCGCACCCCCCTTCTGCGCATCCCTGCGCTGGACGGCGTTCTGGGCTGTCAGGTCTATCTGAAATTCGAGGGTTTTCAGGTCATGGGCGCGTTCAAAATCCGCGGTGCTATGAACAAAGCGCTGTCTCTGTCCCCCGAAGAATTGAGCCGGGGGCTGGTGTGCGCCTCTTCCGGCAACCACGCCCAGGGGGTCGCCTGCGCCGGCCAGCGCCTGGGCACCCGGGCCGTCATCGTCATGCCGACCAACGCCAACCCGGTGAAGCTGGCGGGGGTAAAAGCCTTTGGCGGTCAGGTGGAGTTGGTGGGCACCTTGTCCTCCCAGCGGGAGGAGCGGGCCGCCCAGCTGGTGGCCGAGCAGGGGATGGTCAACATCCACCCCTATGCCGACCCCTATGTGGCCGCCGGCCAGGGTACCATTGGACTGGAGATTCTGGAGGATTTGCCCGATGTCTCTGCCGTGGTGGTCCCCATCGGCGGAGGCGGACTCATCTCCGGGATTGCCACCGCCGTCAAGGGCCTGGCGGCTTCGGTCAAAACCATCGGCGTGGAGCCAGCCGGAGCGCCCCGTTATTCCAAAAGCCGGGAGGCAGGGCGGCCTATAGAACTGGACCATGTAGACACCATTGCCGACGGCACCCGCACCGACCACGCCAACCCGGGCAACTTTGAAATGATTCAGGCCCGCGTGGATGATCTGTGTACGGTGGAGGACACCTACATTGAGCAGGCCATGGCACTGCTTCTGACCAAGGCCAAGCTGACGGTAGAGCCATCCGGTGCTCTCCCCGTGGCCGCCGCCCTGGCGGGCAGGCTGCCTGTCAATCCAGAGGACAACGTGGTCTTCGTCCTGTCTGGAGGCAATGTGGATCCGGCTCTGGTGGCCCGGATCTTGTCCGAGTGCTGAATTCCGGCATTCACGTCACCAAACGTGTGACTTCTCTCATCCGCGAACCCAAAAGCAGACGGCGCGCAGCAAATGCTGCGCGCCGTCTGCTTAAGAAGGAAGCACCGCAGACTTTTTTAGACTACCAGCCTGCGGGAAGGAATCCCATGGTACCAAGAATGGCATAGATCACCGTCCCGCCATACAGAAGAATGATGACTCCCTGAACCGGCCAGCTGGCCAGACGGCCGCAATTCCACTCCGGCTCGATGTCCCCATGTTTTCTTGCGTTATTTACCATAAAAACGGGCAAAATCGCCATAATTGCGGCCGCAAAGGTGCCGGAAAAATAAATGGCGTCTACAAATCCCACAAAGCCGCCCAATGTCAAAAATAAGGGAAGCGCTATCACCAAAGCCATAATTGGCAGTCGGATTGTCACCTTAGAGTCAGATTGAAACCGGAAGAAATCCACAATGTTGGACACCACCGTCTGCGTGATGGGGCAAAAGGAGGTAAACATTGCAATTAGCGCAAATATGTTCGCGGTGAAAAAGGCCCACTGGCCAATGGCCTGGCCCCAGGCGATTGTGGCGACCTGAGTAATCTCTTCGGGGGGCGAGATGACAAAACACCCCAAAGGAACCAAGATCAGTAAAACAGCCACAATAATCTGCCCGATCAGCAGGGAGGGGGCCAGCTTCTTTGGATCATGGGACAGCCCCCGGGCCAGGTCCGGCACCAGATACTGGCCAATATAACTAAAGGCAGCCACATTGAAAATAGGGATGGCATAGGTCCAGTTCGATGGAAATAAACGACCGATATCCGCGTTTTTGCTCACTACAGAGGCCACCGTCAGGATCACCAGCAGCACGCACATCAGCAAACTGAGGTACTTGGCTGCCAGGCCCACGGCTTTCAGTCCGAACCAGGTAACCAGCGCGGCCGGGATCAGAAACAGCAACGTTCCAACCCAATCCGGAACTCCAAGCATCTGATTTAGAATATTTCCGCTTCCGTTGAAATAAGCGATCAAACAGCTAATGGAGTTGATAACCACTGCCAGAAAGATCAGTATTTTTCCGATTGGTCCTACGTAACGCTCGGCCAAGCCGGGCAGCTGCACCATCCTACGGGTCCGCAGAGCGCTTTCTGCCACATAGTACATGGAGAACAGGGTCAAAATGCCGGAGACGATCAACCAGAACGTAATCACCGGAAAGCCAGCCAACCGGGCTGAATAGGCAGTGCCAAGACAGCCAGAGCCAATGCCGCAGCCCACCACGGTAAAAATGACTTCCATTGGGGTCAATTTATGAACTTTTAGTGCCCCCTCCTCATAGAGGCTGCTAGCGGAGATCGTTTCTTGCTCGTTCATAGGGCGCTCCTTTCTAAATCTTATTTACATTCGCAGCGTTTGGAATGATTAGTACGTTTTCAGCGCCTCCATGGAGAAGGTGTCCTCCTTAAAGTCATTCATGTACGGAATACGGCTGCGAATTTCCAGGATTTCATCCAGATCAATTTCGTGGATCAGCAGCTCCTCCTCGGTTCTAGAAGCCATGGCCCGAATTTCTCCGTCCGGTCCAACGATCATCGAGCTACCGCAGCAGTCGTTCTCCACAGGGTTGGACCCCACCACAAACAGCAGATTGAACAGGGCGTTACCCGCCAAATCCACATGCCAGCGCCGCTCGGCCGGGATACTCCACACCGCACAATCAATGATCACCTCGGCCCCTTTCAGCGCCTCGATGCGTGAGGGTTCCGGGTATTCTACGTCATAGCAAATCAGCAGGCCGATTTTTCCCAGCTTGGTCTCCACCACAGGGTAGCGCTTGCCCTCGCAGAATTTCAGTTTTTCTTGGCCCCAGGCATAGACCTTCTGCATGTTTTCGATGACCTTGCCCTCATCGTCCACAAAGATACAGGAGTTGTACATTTTCCCTGTGACGGCTCCTGCCTCGGGATAACCAGCAATGATGTGGATCCGCTTTTCCCTTGCCTTTTTACACAGCTGCTGAACGAAAGGACCGTCCTTTGGCTCTGCCAGCTTTTGCAGCTCATAGGACTGCAAAAAATAACCCGTATAGGCCAACTCCGGAAATACCACTAGGTCGGCATCGGCCTCGGCGGCCCGGTCAGTCATTTCCAGCATTTTATCCAGGTTTGCCTGGGTGCCCCCCTGGGTCACTTGAAACTGCCCCAGAGCAATTTTAATCAGACGTTTTTTACTCATGGAAAAACTCCTCCCTTTTGTCCGTTTCCTAGGGAGCGACCCCGGATTCAGACCCTGTCATACTGCCCTCCGGCGGGCGCCTTCAGCCGGAGGAGGATGCCCTAATTTTTCTCCTGGTGATAAAAGCCGATCTCCTCCCAGTATTTCTGCTTGTTACGCAATCTGGCAGAGGATCCCTCAAAGTCCTGGCTGCTGACCAGGGCCAGAATCACCGACAGCAGACTGACCGTAGGGGCCGAGTTGTCGGCAAAAAACAATTTTTCATCGTGGGGATACAAGCTGCAATTGGCCCGCTTGGCTAAGGGAGACAGCGGCGAGTCAGTAATGGCCAAGCTACGCGCACCCCGCTTGACTGCCGCCTCCAAAAAACGAACGGTGGCCGCTGGGTAAGGCGGAAAGCTGAGCGCCACGATCACGTCTTCTTCCCCCATATCCGCCATGGCGTCAAAGCTTGGATTGTGTGTCTCGTCCAATAGATAAACCTGATCCCGAATCCAACACAGTGTGCTGGCAAAATAGCACGCAATGCCATACTCGCTGTGCGTCCCTACAACATAAACCCGGCGCGCTGTAGCAATCCAGTCTACAGCGGAGGCCAGTTCCCCCTCATGGAGCGACACCAGCGTCTGTTCAATGCTGCGGATATCAGCCCGCATCGAACGAATCACCGTCTGCATCACAGAGCTGTGGTTCTTCAAATCTCCGGTACGGCGAAACCGATCCATCTGAGATAGCTTTCCCCGCATCACGGTACGCAGATCTTTTTGCAAATCAGAGTACCGGCCGTATCCCATGTGGTTGGCAAACCGAATGACCGTGGCCTCACTGACATCGCTCACCTCCGCCAGCTTAGCTGCCGTTAGAAATGCCGCTTCTTCATACTCGGTCAGGATATACTGCGCCACCATGCGCTGGCGGTCGCTGAGCCGATCCATCTCCTGCCTGATTCGTTCCAGAATCATATTGCCCCTTCCTGCCGCCAAGGCCACTGGCTTCACCCGTCTTCCTCAACGTCGCAGGTTCCGCATAAACGGAAGCCTCTGCGGCGGAATAAAAAATAATTCATTCACACTTATAATTCTATTGAATGAATTTGTTGCAGTCAAGTTCATATCTTTTTCTCCCCCCCGCAAAAACCTCCAAAGTCTCGCCACTCCTAGTTGTTATATTTTAACAATTTTTATCGATATTTCTTTTAATTTATGTCGTTTTATCTGAATATCATGAAAGAGCGGAGTCGTGCTCATTCACACGGCTCCGCTGATTGCGTGAAAAAGGGAACCTTAACGGTTCCCTTTTTCATCCTTTTCCCCTCTGAACCCACTCGTCAAAGGTTATATTCCACCCTCTGAGCGGGGCCTGGCAGATGCGCGCAGCACGGCTTTCTATTGTCCAATTGCTTCATGTGCCGGCCAATCTGGTGCGCAGGCCGGAATACCGCCTGGTCTGGCGGTCGTTGGCTACCATTCTGGCCACCGTCTGCTCGTCCCCCACAACAATAAACAGCTCTCTGGCCCGGGTGATGGCGGTGTACAGTACCCCCCGCGTCATCAGCATGGGGGCCCCGTCCAAAGCCGCCAAAATCACAGCCCGATACTCGCTGCCCTGAGCTTTATGGACGGTAACGGCAAAGGCGGGTTCCAGCTCTCCCAGCATATCGGGGGAGTATTCCACCACCTTACCGTCAAAATCCACGGTAATGATCTCTCCCTCGATGGAACGGATCACTCCGATGTCCCCGTTGAACATCCCCATGCCGGAGCGGACGCCTCCCTCCTCCCGCCAGAGGATGTCGTAATTGTTCTTCACCTGCATCACCCGGTCGCCGGATCGAAATACCCAGTCCCCAAAGCGCCGCTCTCCCTTCCCCTCCAGGGGGGGGTTGAGCGCAGCCTGAAGGGCCTGGTTCAGCACCCGGGTTCCCGTTCCCCGCCGCCGGGTGGGGGACAGAACTTGAATCTGATCGGCCGGGATCCCCAACCGCTCGGGCAGACGGCGTCGGCACAGGTCCACAATCGTATCCAGGGCGCTTTGGCTGTCCCGCCGGGCCAGGAAAAAGAAGTCGTTGTACCTGCCGCGGAGGTCGGGCAGTTCCCCCCGGTTGACCATATGGGCGTTTCGTACAATGGCGCTCTGGGCCGCCTGGCGGAAGATATCGGTCAGCCGGACGGTGGGCACCGCCTGACTACGGATCAAGTCGCCAAACAGGTTCCCCGGCCCCACGGAAGGCAGTTGGTCCGGATCGCCCACCAGTACAAGTCGGCAATCCCCTCGCAACGCGTTCAGCAGCGCCGCCATCAAAATCACATCCACCATGGACGTCTCGTCCACAATGACGGCGTCGGCGTTCAGGGGGTCGTAAGAGTCATGGGTAAAGACCAGCTTCCCCGAATGGGGATCAAACCCCGTTTCCAATAGACGGTGGATGGTAGAAGCCTCGGTCCCGCACAGCTCTCCCAGCCGCTTGGCTGCCCGACCCGTCGGAGCGGCCAGGGCGGTTTCAAGCCCCATGGCTTCAAACAGCGCCAGAACCCCCCGCAGGCAGGTGGTCTTGCCCGTGCCCGGTCCGCCGGTGAGCAGCATCACCTGGCATCGGGCGGCCAGTTCCACCGCCTGGCGCTGCTGGGGCGCGTAGGTCAGCCCCTGCTCCCGCTGGATGTTGGCAATCAGCCTGTCCAGTCCCTGGGGAGGGAGCAACTCCGCCGTGCTCATTTCTCCAATGTGCTGGGCTACGAAGGTTTCCGCCTCGTACAGTGAGGGGAGGTATACCCCCTCCTGTCCAGCCACCGCTTCACACTCCACCTCACCCCTGGTCGCCAGGCCCTCCAGCCGCTCTTCCAGTTCCTCTCCCGGGGCATTCAGAAGAAGGCCGGTAGCCTCCACCAGCTTTCGGTGGGGCAGAAAAGTATGTCCATTGCTCAGGTTGTGCGCCAGTTCAAACAAGAGGCCGGCCTCCAGCCGCTGGGGATCCTCCGCTCCCACCCCCAGAGACAAAGCCAGCGCGTCCGCCAGAGAGAAGTCCACTTCAAACTCCTCCCCCACCAACAGGTAGGGATTCGCCCTCACCACCTCCAGCGCCACGTCGCCGTAAGCTCGGTGCAGGGACACGGCCAGTTCCAGCGGAAGCTTATGGGCGGTAAGAAATTCCATCAATCGGCGCATCCCCATCTGCCGGCGGAAGGTCTCTCCGATCTGTTGGGCCCGCCTGGGGGAAATGCCCCGGAGCTTGGTCAGCTTCTCCGGGGTTTCCTCCAGAACGGTGAGGGTCTCTTCCCCAAATTCTTCGATGAGCAGCCGCGCGGTGGCCTTTCCGATTCCCTTGACCGCTCCCGAAGACAGATAATGATAAATCTCCTTCAGTCCCTGGGGCAGACGGCGGTCCACCGTCTCGGCCTTGAACTGGGCGCCATAGGTAGCGTGGTGCACCCAGCGCCCCCGGACAGACAGATATTCGCCAGGGGACACGCCGGGCATAGAGCCAACCACGGTCAGTTCCTCCTCTTTCACATCCAGGCGAAGGATGGTATAGCCGTTTTCCTCATTTTGATAGATGACGGTGGAGACGATCCCCTCCACTACTTTGGATTCTATTGTCTCCTCCAACGGCTCCACCTCCTGTTTTCACGTTCAGACTCTTTTGATGCAGTCGGCCAGATGGTCAACCGGCCACAAAACCACGCCGGACCAGCGTACCGTCAGCCGCAGGGCCAGCTCCCATCCACCCGGCGTCAGGTCAACGTCGGCAATGATGATGGGGCAATTGATCAGCCCCAGTCCCCGCAACCAAATAAAGGTCCGCACCGTCTGTTCCAGATTCTCCCCCTCTCCCCGGCCGGGGATCAGCACCCGGGCCTGCTGTTCGGGAATGGGCCGGAGCAGCCGTCCAAAGAGCCACCAAGCCAAAAAGGCCAGTCCAATCGCGCATACCAAAGTCAGTAAAATATCGATCAGCAAACCCACAGAGCAACACCTCCGGGCTATCCTATGCAGCAGGAAACCCGGCGGTGTGAATTGTGGCCCCTTTTTTTACAAAAAGAAAGAAATTCGCGTAATTCCCATGAAAATTGCTGATTTATGCCATTATATCGTCCCGGAAAACAGATCGACCCCCACATGAGTCAAGGTCAGCATAATGCAGCCCGCTGTCAGCACCCCCAGCACCACGGCCGGCATCGCCTTTTTCAGACGCATGTCCAGGAAAGCGGCAGCCAGGGAGCCCGTCCAGGCCCCGGTTCCAGGCAGAGGCAGGGCTACAAAAAGCCACAGGCCCAGGCTCTGGTACTTCTGCATCTTCTTCCCCTTTAAATGCGCCTTGCGTTCCATGTTGTCCACCAGGCCGTTAAGCTTTGGAAAATATCGGCGCATCAATAAAAAAATACGACGAATGTAAACAATAATAAAGGGGGCCGGAATAATGTTACCGATCACCGCGGCCGGGAAGGCCAGATAGTAGGGCAGCCCCAGGGCGACCCCAAAGGGCAGCCCCCCCCGAAGCTCGATGATCGGGATCATGGACACCAGCATGGTGAACAGGCACTTGCCTGCCGTGGTATCCGTCAGCCATTGAAACAGTTCCATGAGTCACCTCAACGTAAACATATGTTGTCGGGATTGGTTTGGGCCCCACCTCCGAAAAGCCGTCCGCCTGCGCGGCGCGGCATCCGGTCGGATGCGCCCCCGGGGCAAGCCTCAAGTTCAGGGAAGGTTGCCGGGGGGCGTCCCCCATCTTTTTATGCCAACACCTTTTTCAAATATTGGCCGGTGAACGAGTCGGGACAGGCCGCTACCTCCTCCGGCGTGCCGGTACACACGACGGTTCCGCCGCCGTCTCCCCCTTCGGGCCCCAGGTCGATGATGTGGTCGGCGGTCTTGATCACATCCAGATTGTGTTCGATGACCACCACGGTGTTTCCCACCTCCACCAGCTTCTGAAGCACCTCCAGCAAGCGGCGGACATCGTCGCTGTGCAGTCCGGTGGTCGGCTCGTCCAGGATATAGATGGTCTTACCGGTGGAGCGCTTGCTCAATTCGGTTGCCAGCTTGACCCGTTGGGCCTCGCCGCCGGACAACTCGGTGGATGGCTGACCAAGCTTCACATAGCCCAGCCCAACTTCTACCAGTGTTTTCAGCCGATTGTAAATGCGGGGCAGATTCTCGAAGAAGGTCATTGCCTCGTCCACCGTCATCTCCAGCACCTCATGGATGTTCTTGCCCTTGTACCGCACTTCCAGCGTCTCCCGGTTATACCGCCTACCCTTGCAAACCTCGCACGGGACATAAATATCGGGCAGAAAGTGCATCTCGATCTTGATCAGGCCGTCCCCGGTGCATGCCTCACACCGTCCGCCCCGGGTATTGAAGGAAAACCGGCCCGGGCCGTAGCCCCGGCTCTTCGCGTCCGGAGTGGAGGCAAACAGGTCCCGGATGTCGCTGAACAGCCCCGTATAGGTGGCGGGGTTGCTGCGTGGGGTACGGCCGATGGGGGACTGGTCAATGTCGATGACCTTGTCCAAATATTCCTCCCCCTCAATGCGCTCATGCTTGCCCGCCCTGGTTTTGGTCCGATTCAGGTCGGCCCCCAGCTTCTTGTATAAAATCTCGTTGACCAGAGAGGACTTTCCGGAACCGGATACGCCGGTGACACAGGTAAGGGTACCCAGGGGGAATTCCACATCCACATGGCGCAGGTTGTTCTCCTCCGCACCAAACACCTTCAAATAGGTTCCATTTCCTTTCCGGCGCTGAGCCGGCACCGGGATCTTGACGCGCCCGGCCAGATAGTCCCCGGTAATGGAGCCAGGGGTATTCATGACCTCCTCCGGGGTCCCGGCAGCCACAATCCGGCCGCCGTGCACGCCGGCGCCCGGCCCCACGTCGATGATATAATCGGCCGCGCGCATGGTGTCCTCGTCGTGCTCCACCACCAGCAGGGTGTTGCCCAGATCCCGCAGTTCCTTCAGCGTGGCCAGCAGCTTGTCGTTATCCCGCTGGTGCAGGCCGATGGATGGCTCGTCCAAAATATACAGCACTCCCATGAGGGAGGAGCCGATCTGGGTCGCCAGGCGGATGCGCTGGCTCTCACCGCCGGACAGCGTGCCCGCCTCCCGGGATAAGGTCAAATATTGCAGGCCCACCGAACGCAGAAACCCCAACCGGTTTTTGATCTCCTTTAAAATCTGGGAGGCAATCATGGTCTGCGTCTCGTTCAATTTTAAATGCTCCACAAAGTCCAGCGCGTCGTTGATGCTTTTCCGGCAGTAAGCATCGATGTCCAGCCCGCCCACCGTGACCGCCAAAGATTCCTTTTTCAGTCTTCGGCCCTTGCAGGTGGGACAGGGGCATTCGCTCATACACTCCTCCAGCTCCCGCTTCACTCCGTCGGACTGAGTCTCCCGGTAGCGGCGCTCCAGGTTGTTGACGATTCCCTCAAAGGGCTGGTACAGGGTACCCTGCCCCCGGGGCTGGTCATAGTGGAGCGTCAGCTTCTCCCCGTTGGTGCCGTAGAGGATGACGTCGACGACCTCGTTCGGCAAGTCCTTCACCGGGGTGTTCAGCTTAAATTTATATTTCTTGGCCAGCGCCTCAAAGTACATGCGGGAGATCCCGTCGGATTTGATGTTGTTCCATCCGGAAGCCGTAATGGCCCCCTCCATGATGGAAAGGTTTTTGTTGGGGAGAATCAAATCCGGGTCAATTTTCATCTGTGCCCCAAGTCCCATGCAGGTGGGGCAGGCCCCAAAGGGATTGTTGAAGGAGAACATTCTGGGAGTCAGTTCCTCAATGGAAATGCCGCAGTCTTCGCAGGCATAATTCTGGGAGAAGAGGATGTCCCGATCTTCCCCCACGATGTTGATGACCACCAGCCCTCCCGTCAGGTTGGATGCAATCTCCACGCTGTCGGTGAGACGGCGTGCGATATCCTCCCGGATGACCAGCCGGTCCACCACGATCTCAATGTCGTGCTTTTTGTTCTTCTCCAGCTTAATCTCCTCGCTAAGATCGTAGGCAATCCCGTCGGCCCGGCAGCGGACATAGCCAGATTTTCGGGCATCCTCAAAAATCTTGGCGTGCTCCCCCTTCTTCCCCCGAATGACGGGCGCCATCACCTGAATTCGGGTGGCCTCGGGCAGGGCCATCACCTGGTCAATGATCTGGTCAACGGTCTGCTGCTTGATCTCCTTGCCGCAAATGGGACAGTGTGGAGTACCCACCCTGGCCCACAGCAGGCGGAGATAGTCATAAATCTCGGTTACAGTGCCCACCGTAGACCGCGGATTTTTGCTGGTGGTCTTCTGATCGATGGAGATGGCCGGAGAAAGACCGTCGATGTAATCCACGTCGGGCTTTTCCATCTGACCCAGAAACATGCGGGCGTAAGAGCTGAGGGACTCCACATACCGCCGCTGCCCCTCAGCATAAATGGTGTCAAAGGCAAGCGAGGACTTCCCGCTGCCGGACAGGCCGGTCAGCACCACCAGCTTGTCCCGTGGGATGGACACGTCGACATTTTTCAGGTTGTTCACCCGGGCGCCTTTGACAATAATATGACTGTGCATTGCGGTTCTCCTTATCTCTCCGTGGTTCAGGTTTCTTCCGGGCGGTGTGGCGTTCAGACACATCAGCTGTCAGGCTTCCTCCAGGCGGTTTGTGTCTATGAGCAGCCACTTTTTGCCCTGGAAGAAGGCGAATCTCTCATACAGGGGCCGAAGCTCCGGTGAATCGGCTGCGGCAGCGTTTCCACGTCCGGGACACAATCAGGGCGGTTAGACATCGCGGGTTCTGTTTGTTCCTTCTGCCTGCGCAATCCCGTGCCTAGTCCTCTGTGGTCAAATCGGCGGTGCTTCCCCCCACCAGCTGCATCAGATCGGCGGGGGACAGCTCCACCTGGAAGCCGATTTTTCCGGCCGATACCATAATTGTGTCCAAAATTTCGGCTGTTTCATGAAAGACGGTAGGGTACTGCTTCTTCATCCCCACTGGAGAACAGCCGCCCCGAATGTACCCGGTGAGGGCGTTGATTTCTTTCACGTGGATCATCTCAATGGATTTTTCTCCCACCGATTTGGCGGCTTTTTTTAAATCCAGGTTTTCCGCCACAGGGATCACAAAGACATAGATGTTCTTAGAGGCTCCCCGGGCCACCAGGGTTTTAAACACGGCTTCCGGGTCCTGGTCCAGGCTCTGGGCCACAGATACCCCGTCTACCGCTACGCCCTCCTCGTGCTCGTAGGTATGTGGGGTGTGAGGAATCTTTTTCTGCTCCAGCACCCGCATAACGTTGGTTTTCTCTTCTTTTTGTTTTGCCATGGTTTTTCCTCAGCGATTCTTTCTATTCGTTTTATTCCCCGCCGGGCACCCGCCTGCTCCCGGGCGCTTAGCGCTTAAGAAAAGAAATGCGCTACTTCCCTCTCAGCTCGATGATCTGATCCCGCAGCGCGGCCGCCAGCTCAAATTCCAGCATCTTGGCCGCTTCGCGCATTTCCTTTTCCAACTTGGCAATCCGCTCAGCCCGC
>JBFWME010000012.1:20766-48836 GCA_050251755.1 Lawsonibacter sp.
AAAAGAAATGCGCTACTTCCCTCTCAGCTCGATGATCTGATCCCGCAGCGCGGCCGCCAGCTCAAATTCCAGCATCTTGGCCGCTTCGCGCATTTCCTTTTCCAACTTGGCAATCCGCTCAGCCCGCTGCTGCTTGGTCAGACCCTGAACCTCGCCCCGTCGCTGAGCGGAATCTTCGTCGTCCTGAGCGGAAATGTCCAGCAGGTTGCGCACCGACTTGATGACCGTCTTTGGCACGATACCATGCTCCTGATTAAAGGCATTCTGCTTCTCCCGCCTCCGCTCAGTCTCATCCATCGCCCGCTGCATGGAAGGGGTCACCTTGTCGGCATACAGAATCACCATGCCCTCGGCATTTCGGGCCGCCCGTCCGATGGTCTGAATCAGGGCAGTCTCGCTGCGCAGGAAGCCCTCCTTGTCCGCGTCCAGAATCGCCACCAGAGACACCTCGGGCAGATCCAATCCCTCCCGCAGCAGGTTGATACCCACCAGCACATGGAAGGTTCCCAGCCGCAGATCCCGAATGATTTCCATACGCTCCATGGCGTCAATGTCGTGGTGCAAATACCGCACCTTGATTCCCGCTCCCTGGAGGTAAGCGGTCAAATCCTCCGCCATCCGCTTGGTCAGGGTAGTGACCAGCACCCGCTCGTCCCGGTCGGTACGGAGATTGATCTCTCCGATGAGATCGTCGATCTGACCCTCCACCGGCCGCACCTCCACCTTCGGGTCCAGCAATCCTGTGGGGCGAATGAGCTGCTCTACAATTTGGCCGGACCGGGTGCGCTCGTACTCCCCAGGCGTGGCCGAGACGTAGACAACCTGGTTTACTCTGCGTTCAAATTCCTCAAATTTCAACGGGCGGTTATCATACGCGCAGGGCAACCGGAAGCCGTAGTCCACCAGCGTGTTCTTCCGCGCCCGGTCCCCGTTGTACATGGCCCGCACCTGAGGCAGGGTAACGTGGCTTTCGTCGATAAACAGGACAAAATCCTTGGGGAAATAATCCAGCAGGGTGTGGGGCGGCGAACCCACCGGCCTTCCCTCGATCACCCGGGAGTAGTTTTCAATGCCGGAACAATAGCCCAGTTCCTGCATCATCTCCACATCGTACATGGTACGCTGCTTGATGCGTTGGGCCTCGATCAGCTTCCCCTCTTGTTCAAAAAAAGCCACCCGCTCTTCCAGTTCTTTGTAAATTTCCTGAATCGCGGCGTCCATTTTCTCCTTTGGCGTGACATAATGGGTGGCGGGCCAGATGGGGATGTTGGTCAGCCGGCGGATGGGGGTGCCGGTCACCACATTAATTTCGCTGATGCGGTCGATCTCGTCCCCGAAAAACTCCACCCGGATGGCGGTGTCCTTCCAGTAGGCAGGCCATACCTCCACCGTATCGCCCCGGACCCGGAACATATTTCGCTCAAAGGCGATGTCGTTGCGCTCATACCGAATGGCCACCAGTTTTTTCAGCAGCTCGTCCCGCTCCAAGACGGCACCCACCCGAAGGGAGACCATCATGGCGGCAAAGTCCTCCGGCTCGCCCAAGCCGTAAATGCAGGACACGGAGGACACCACAATCACATCCCGCCGCTCCAACAGAGAGGCCGTGGCGGACAGGCGCAGCCGGTCGATCTCCTCGTTGATGGAGGAGTCCTTTTCGATGAACGTATCGGTATGGGGGATATACGCCTCGGGCTGGTAGTAGTCGTAATAGGAAACAAAATATTCCACCGCGTTATTGGGAAAGAACTCCTTGAATTCGGCGCACAGTTGGGCGGCCAAAATCTTGTTGTGGGCCAACACCAGGGCGGGACGCTGGACCTGCTCAATCACCTTGGCCATGGTAAAGGTCTTGCCCGAGCCGGTCACACCCAGCAGAGACTGCTCATTCAGCCCCATCTCAATCCCCTGGGCCAGGGCCCGAATCGCCTCGGGCTGGTCACCGGCCGGGGTATATTCCGACACCACTTCAAATTTTGGCATGGTCTTCACCTCGCGGTCTTAGTCTTACGCTTCTCATCCACTCAAATACCAATCCGTGCTTGGCGCATCGACGGCAGCACTCCCGTCCAGGGACACATGCGCCACATCCCCACGCTGTAACCAAAGCCCCGGTTCGTCCTGCCCTCAGCTTGCAGGGCTGTCCGCACCTCTCCCCATGCAAGAGCCGATTCAACAGACCCCATTATATCAGAACGAATGTTCTAATACAAGCAGTTTTCGCT
Organism: Lawsonibacter sp.; assembly: GCA_050251755.1. GTDB lineage: Bacteria > Bacillota > Clostridia > Oscillospirales > Oscillospiraceae > Lawsonibacter. The sequence goes on from JBFWME010000012.1 coordinate 22,992, forward strand.
CCTCCCCCAAACTTTTTTTGGAGGAGGAGCGAACATTGGATCACGTTGCGGCAAACTTGCTGTCTCAACTGCCCCGCGCAACCACCGGCGGCTTGTTCCCACATCAACCGCACGCCGGGGACGCCGCATCCCTGTCACAACAGCTGATAAACCGGACGCCGGCCTCCCCGCTCCGACTGGTTCAGCGAGACTACGTCCCCGTCCACAAAAATCAAATGGTCGATCAGCTCCAGTCCCACCGCAGCCAGCGCGGCCCGAATCGTATCTGTCGTCTGCCAGTCGGCTGTGGAGGGAAAGGCAAGGTTGCTGATGTGGTTGTGGGCCAGATAAAAACTCGCCGCTCTCAGGCCAATCGCTTCCTCCGCGATGCGGCGGATGTTAATGTCCGCGGCGTAGATACTGCCCTCAGCCACCTTTCGGATCCCGAGCGCTTTGCGCTTGCCGTCCAGGCACAAAATATACACCATCTCGTTCCGGGCCCCGTAAAAATACGGTGTCAGAAGCCCGGCCGCTTCCCCAACATTTCTCACAATCTGCCCCGGGCCTCCGCGCTGTTCCTGATAGCGGGCGCCTATGGTCGGCATCAGCTTGATCAACACCGCCGTATGCTCCCCTACCCCAGGTGTTTTTTTCAGTTCGTCTAAGGAGGCGTCCAGCACACCGGCCAACGATCCAAATCGCTCAATCAGCGTGTGGGCCAGGCCATTCACATCTCCCTGAGGAATCGCGTAAAACAAAAGCAGCTCTATCACCCGGTGGTCGGGCCAACCTTCCACGCCTCGGGCCTGAAATTCATTTTTCACCCGCTGACGGTGTCCGGTATGGATGGACAAGGCCCCCGCCCCCCTTCCTCTCGCCTAGTCCGGATCAGATTGCGCCGTACTGGGCCAGATAGGCCTCCATCTTCGTTTTCATCCCATCGTCGATATATACCCTGCCATCCACAGGGTTGTTATGGAGGAACGCGATGACCTCTCGGACGGTGACGATGGGAAACACCTGAATGCCATAGTCCTGACGCAGTTCGTCCAAGGTAGAGCAGTTCCGGGTACCCCGCTCCATCCGATCCACAGAGACAAACAGGGCCTTGATCGTTACGTCAGCCACCTGCTTGAACAGTTCGATGCTCTCCCGGACAGCCGTTCCAGCGGTCACCACGTCCTCCACGATGACCACATCGTCCCCGTCCTGGGGCTTGTAGCCCACCATAGAGCCGCCCTCCCCATGATCCTTGGCCTCCTTCCGGTTGAAGCAGTAGGGCAGATCCCGGTTGTAATTGCGGTATAGCGATGCGGCGGCGGAGACGGCCAGAGGAATGCCCTTATAGGCCGGACCGAACAGGCAGGTAATTCCCTCAGGCATATGCTCCTGCATGCAGGCGGCGTAGTAGTCTCCCAATTTGGCGGCCTGCGCCCCCGTTTTATAGTTTCCGGTATTCACAAAGTAGGGGGTCTTTCGCCCACTTTTGGTGGTAAAATCCCCAAAGGTCAGTACGCCGGAACGCACCATAAACGCAATAAATTCTTCTTTGTATGAATATGTCATCCTACACGACCTCTTTTCTCTGGTTTGTCCGTCTGAAACCGGACCCGGTCTTTTTTCACAGCAGCACAGCCATACTGCCAGGGGCGCTCTGCGCCTCTGGTCGTATGCGCCATCCTTTTTCGGTCATCCCAAAAGGGACGAGAAAACGGGCTGAATTTAATACATTCGTTATGCGTTTATTATACCATCCTTTTCCCCTCCTCACAAGGAAATGCCTAAATTTTTGACAAATTCTTTCTCCCGTTTCTTTCCCTTTACGCCGTTGATAATTGTTGATATAATACTTTATGTAATCCGCTCCGGTATCGGTTATCCGCTGCCGAAGCAATCCTGATCTCGAGGAAGTTGGTTCATATGTCTCTCTTTCAACGAATTCAGTCTGCATATCATTGGTTTGGAGACCAGTTTTATCGGATTCCCGAACTTCCGCGAAACGTTTTCATCACTGTATTGTTTCTCTGCTGTGCCTATCTGACCAGCAGCCTTCTCATCACACATACCGGGGGGGAAAACAACTCCGCTCTGGTCTTTGTCCTGGCGGTGGTTCTCATCTCTCTTTTAACCACCGGATATTTTTACGGAATGGCGGCCTCGATTGTGGGTACCTTCTGCATCAACTTCTACTTTATGCTTCCATACGCCAAGTTCTCCCTCAACCGCACCGGCTATCCCGTGGCCATGCTGTCTATGCTGGCCATCTCCTGTGTGGTATGCACTCTGACCTCCAGGGTCAAGCTTCAGACTTTGGATGCCATCCGCCGGGAAAAGAATACCAAAGCGTTGTACGAGCTCAACGAGAAGCTCAACCAGGAAAAATCCGCCATTCAGCTTCAATCAGCTCGGGAGGCAATCCGCGGCAACATTCTTCGGGCGGTGTCTCACGACCTGCGCACCCCGTTGACCGTCATTTCAGGAACAGTCTCCGTCCTGCTGGGCAGCCCCGATGTTTCCGAGAAAAACGTCTCCATGCTGCAGGATATTAAACGTGACGCCGACGCTCTCATCGTTATGGTGGAAAACCTGCTGTCCATTACCCGGATCCAGGACGGAACCACACCCCTGAAAAAGCACGAAGAAATGCTGGAAGAAGTGGCGGGAGACGCCATTTTGACCACCCGGCGGCGCTTTCCGGACTGTCATGTGGAGCTGGCCCTGTCGGAGGATATTCTATACCTTCTCATGGACCCCCTGCTCATCAAGCAGGTTATGGTAAATCTTTTGGAAAACGCCATTCGTCACTCCGGCGACCAGGAACATATCACCCTGCACCTGTTCCGTCAGGACAATTGGGCGGTTGTAGAAGTGCGGGATCGCGGGAAGGGTCTGACCCCCGAAATCTGCCAGGCGATCCAGCTGGAGCAGCCTATGCCCCAGGATCTGTCCGGTGACACCACCCGTGGAATGGGCATCGGGCTGTCCGTCTGTCAAAGCATCATCAAGGCTCACGGCGGATTTTTTGCCGCTGGGAACAATCCGGAGGGCGGCGCGGTACTCCGCTTCGGTCTCCCCATGGAGGACATACCCAATGAATGAAAAACGAGTCATTCTGGTGATTGAGGATGAGCATGCCATCAGCAACTTTATCTGCCGGGCTCTGACCGCCAACGACTATAAGCCGATCCCCGCTACCACCGGCAAGGAGGGACTGTCTCTGTTCTTCTCTCACAGCCCCGACCTGGTATTGCTGGACTTGGGTTTGCCGGATATGGACGGACTGGACGTACTCAGTCAATTCAGCGGCCTGCCTCGTGAGGTCCCCATCATTATCATCTCCGCCCGGGATCGGGAATCCGAAAAGGTAAAGGCCCTGGATATGGGGGCAGACGACTATGTGGTCAAGCCATTCGGCGTGTCCGAACTGCTGGCCCGGATCCGAACCACGCTGCGCCGGGCCGATCGGCTGAAACTAAGCCAGGGAACTCAGCGTGATGTTTGCTGTGTGAAAGACCTGACGGTGGATATCGCCAAACACCAGGTTCTCCAAGACGGAGCGTTAATTCATTTCACGCAAAATGAGTTTAAGATTCTGGAGCTGTTGGCCATTCATGCCGGAAAGGTGCTCACCTATGATTTTATTCTGGAGCATGTTTGGGGTCCCTACGGCGGCAACAGCAGCAACCAGATCCTCCGGGTGAACATGGCCAACATCCGCCGAAAACTGAGGGAAAATCCCTCTGAGCCCAAATATATTCACACAGAACTCGGCATCGGCTATCGGATGCTGGAAGATTGACCGCTTTGCCCGGACCGGTTAATGGGAGTTCCCAGATCACGTTAAAAAACAGATGCGCCGGACCCCTTTCCGTTCAAGGGGTCCGGCGCATCTGTTTTCTTTTTCCCACTGCCGTGGACGTCGCTTTTTTCTCCTCCCTTTTCATGGCATCAGTTCCTGGCGCAGCTTCTCCAATGCCTTGCGCTCCAGCCGGGACACCTGGACCTGGGACACCTTCACTACCCTCGCGGTCTGCACCTGGGTCATTCCTCGGTAGTAGCGCAGCAGCAGCACCTGCTGCTCCCGTTCCGGCAGAGCGGCAATGGCAAGGCGGAGGGTAATCCGCTCCACCAGATTCTCCTCCTCACCTCCCGCGGAAAGCACCCCCTCCAGGGTCAGGCCATTGTCCCCCGTCTCGGACTGAAGGGAAATGACCGGCTCGCTGGCGGTTTCGGCGGCGGCAATGTCCTCCGGAGACAACCCCGTGTCTTCGGCCAATTCAGACAGGGTGGGCTCCCGTCCCAGTTCGGTGGAAAGCCTGCTTCGCACACCCCGGATGGTGGTTCCGCGCTCCTTCAGCCCCCGGCTCACCTTCATCGGTCCGTCATCCCGGAGGAAGCGTCGAATTTCCCCAGCAATCTTCGGAACTGCATAGGTGGAAAACTGGGTTCCAAATCCGGGATCAAACCCTTGAACCGCCTTGAGAAAGCCCAAACAGCCCAGTTGATACAGATCGTCCGGCTCCACGCCCCGGCCATAGTACCGGCGCACCACGCTCCAGATCAGGCCGTTGTTCTCCTGAAGCACCTGCTCGCAGGCCAGGCTGTCTCCGTTCCGGGCCGCCTCCAGCAGGGAAGCCGACGTAGGCGTACCGCTCACCGTCCGGCGCGGCGGGCGATCTTCCGCCGCATGGTCACAGTGGTCCCCTTCCCCGGGTGAGAACGCACTTTCAGCGTGTCCATAAAGCTCTCCATAATGGTAAAGCCCATTCCTGAGCGCTCCTCGTTCCCCGTGGTAAACAGAGGCATCCTGGCCTGCTCCACATCGGCAATGCCAACCCCCCAATCGCGAACCACGATTTCCAGGGAGTGGTCGTCCCGAATGCGCAGCTTCATTGAGATTTTGCCCAGCGTGTCCGGATAGGCATGGACAATGGCGTTGGTCACCGCCTCGCTGACGGCGGTCTTTACATCGTTGACCTCCTCCAGGGTAGGATCCAGCTGGGCGGCAAAGCAGGCCGCCGCCGTCCGGGCAAACCCCTCGTTGGCCGAGCGGCTGGGGAACTCGAGACTGACGTGATTCTCTGTTTTCATTATGTAGGTCCTCCTCTGTATGAGACTGGGGGACGACCTCTGCGGCCCTCCCCTGTCGTTTTTATTCAAACCGGATCAGGCGCTGCAGCCCGGCGGCCCGGAACACTTTGCCCGCCTGATCGGGTGTGTTCACGACCCGCATGGAGCCTCGGACCTGACCCATTCGCTTTCGGGCCCGCAGCAGCACCGCGATACCCGAGCTGTCCGTAAAGGTCAGATTGCTCAAATCCACGGTCAACTCCTTAGGCAAAGCGGCATCAATTCTCCGGTCTAACTCCTCCATCACCACCTTGGCCCCGTGGTGGTCCAGCTCGCCGGATACCGAAGCCGTCAGCCGCCGGTTTTCCTCTGTACAAGTGACAGCCATGGAAACACTCCTTTCTGAAGGCGAAGGCACTGCCGCTCCGCCCGTTCTGTTTCGCCGACCGATTATCATCGGTCGATCTGATTATAGGACAGGCTTTGGGTCGTATTTTGCCTCTTCTTGTCCAGGAAAATATTTCCCCACTGGTTATTGTTTCACAATTTCAGCAAATAATTCTTCTGTTGTTTGAAAAGATTGTAAAATATTTCTTTTACAAATGACTTATTTTGTTTTATTATAGATTCTAGAATTAACACAATCCAGAAACAGGAGGACCAAGCCGTGTCTCGCGAGCTCCACCTGACCTCCGGCAGCATCACACCCCAGCTGGTACGGCTCTGCCTGCCCCTGCTGGCGGCTAATGTGCTCCAGCAGCTGTATAACATCATCAACTCTCTGGTCGTCACCCACTACATCGGCGACAGCGCCTTCGCCGCTCTTGGAGTGGCAGAGAGCGTGATGAATCTGTATATTTACGTCATCACCGGAGCCTGTATGGGGGCCTCGGTCCTTATTGCCCAATTCTATGGGGAGGAAAACTTCCCCCGCCTGCGCCAGCAGCTTTACGTCTCAGCCGTTCTCATCGGCGGATGTACCCTTGGGGCGGTTCTGCTGGGCCAGCTTTTTTTGCCCCAGCTGCTGTCGATCATTCAGACCCCGTCCGAACTGGTGGCCGACGTCACCGTCTATCTGCGCACCATTCTGATGGGCATGGTATTCACCTTTACTTACAACTATCTGGCCTCCACCCTACGGGCACTGGGAGACACCAAGGCCGCGCTGTACTTTCTTTTGATCTCCTTGGGGTACAACCTGGTGGCCGCCTGGCTTCTGGTCGCTGTGCTGGGACTGGGTATCATCGGCACCGCCCTTGCCACCGCCTCGGCCCAACTTCTTTCTTCTCTGCTGTGCGCCTTTTATATCCGAACCCACCGTCCTTTCCTAAAAATCGGGCGGGAGGACATGCAGATGGACCGGGTCCTCATTCACCGCACCAGCAGCTATGCCGCCGTGGCCGCCCTTCAGCAGTCCAGCCTGTACTTGGGCAAGCTGATGGTCCAAAGCGCTGTCAACGGGATCAGTTTGGTCAACACCGCACCCATCTCCGCCTTTACCGCCTCCACTCGAATTGAGAATTTCATTCAGGCCTTCGGCTCCAGCGCCTGCGAATCCATTGCCATTTTTGTGGCCCAAAACAAGGGAGCAGGGAAGGACCGGCGCGCACTCAGGGGGTTTGCTCTGGGTGGAACGCTGACGGTAGCGAGTGGAATCTTTTTCTCCATTCTTCTCCATCTGGGGGCCTCTCCCCTCTCAGCAGTCTTCTTGGACAAAACGGCGGAGAGTTTCACTTTATGTATCTCCTATTTAAAGCTTCTCAGCTGGTTCTACTTTCTATCCTTTGGCGGAAACTCGTTCTTGGGTTGGTACCGGGGCAATGGACGGATGAATGTCACCTTCTTTGGAACCACCATTCAGATTGCGGTCCGGGTCATCGGCACTTATCTTCTGGTCAATACGATGGGACTGGACGCGGTCGCTTTGGCAACCGGTTTAGGCTGGGTCGTAATTGCAACCTATCAAATCATTATCTTCCTTTTGGCGCGAACAGGCATCTGGCCCAAAAGGAATCCGCTTATCTAAGATTTCCTGTATCTCGCAGAAAGAGCGCGCCCGAAGAACAAAGTTCTTCGGGCGCGCTCTTTTCAGAAGAAATCAAAGCTGAATCTGGTAGCAGGGATGTTGGGGCTGCACCGGAAGTGCCACCTGTTCCTCCGGCAGGCAGCGGCTGCTGGCCTGCTGGGTAATCCAGTTCTGTCGTTTGTAGTACACAAATGCGCTAACCATGGGTGGAAACAGATCGGCCACCGCTTCCGCAGAGAATACCGCCATGGCGCCTCCTGCCAACGGCAAGACAAACAAAGCCACAAAGTAGACCGATTTACGAAACATGGACAGGGCCAGCGCATCGCGCATCATCCCGATGCCGGTAAATCCGTCGCTCACCACATACTGGACCGCCAAAGGGATCACTCCCAATGTGTAGAGCCGAATGGCCCGGACAGCCAGGGCGGACACCTGAGGTTCCGTGGTAAAGATGCGGGCAAACGCCGCAGGACAGAATTGTCCAAGAAGGAAAAACACGCAGGCGTAAACCAGGCACAGGGCCAAAATATACTTTTCCGCCTCTCGAATACGCGCCGGCTGTCCTGCGCCGAAATTATAGCCCAAAATTGAGTTGGTACCGCCGGTGATCCCAGCCATGGGCATGGTAATCAGAATCATAAAGGACTGGGCAACGGTGCCGGCAGCCACCAGCATGTCGCCCCGCTCCGTCCCGCCATACCACTGGAGCACCGCGTTCAAGCCGATAATCATCATGCTCTCCATCGCGTAAATCACAAAGGAGGGTAGTCCGGTCAGCAGCACCCGGCCCATGACCTTCCGGTCATACCCGCCAAAGACGATACGCACCTGGGGCACCGGACTGAACAGGAACCAGAGGGCAAACAGGCAGCTGCCCAGCTGGCTGAGGACAGTGGCCAGCGCCGCCCCCCGAACCCCCATGTCAAGCCAAAAGATAAACAGAGGATCCAGTGCAAGATTGAGCCCCGCGCCCAGCACCACCGACTGCATCCCCTTTTTGGCAAACCCCTGGCAGATGATGAACTGGTTCATCCCGGTGGACAGCAGGGCAAACAGAGTTCCGCACACATAAGTGGTGTAGTAGTCCAGGGCAAAGGGCAGGGTGACCTGGCTTGCGCCGAACAGCAGCAGCAGCGGCCGCCGGACCGCCAGCGCCGCTCCGGTGAGCAGCAATGCAAGCACGCTGAGCATCAAAAAGCAATTGGCCAGAATTCGTTGGGCTGCAGGCAAATTCTTCTCCCCCATGCGGATGCTCATCAAAGGCGCACCCCCAATTCCAACCCAAAAGGCCACCGAGGCAATGAGGGAAACGATGGGTCCGCACACCCCGGCCCCTGCCAGGGCGATCCCCCCCACTTCCGGAATGTTCCCTATGTAGATCCGGTCCACAATGCTGTAAAGAACGCTGACAAACTGTGCCAGCATACTGGGAATAGCGATGTGCAGTACCAGCTGCCGGATGGGGTCGCGACCCAGATCGTTCTCCAATTTCATTTTTCTCTGCCTCTTGCCAATTTTAAATTCAGAACCTATCTCTTTGATCCGTTGGCGGACGAAATTATATCACCGGCCCATGCGGTTGTAAATTATGCAAAACCATAGCATTTTGGACTTTTTGTTCTTAAAAATAGCAAAATTGCTCAAAGCATCCGGCTCCGTTCCCGTCCATGGCCCGCCGCGTTCCGTCTATGGCTTCACCGCACAATTCACGCCGGACACCTCAACCGCCCGATCGCTTGCATGGTTCTCGTCATACAACACAAAAATGCTTGGAATTACATCCGGGATTCTCTTCGTCTTTTGTCGTCTCTGACAAAAGATCTGACGGCGCGCCAGTGCGTTCGGAATGATGCGGTGGTGTTCTGAAAATTTTTGTTTCTGCTCTTGACATCGGCTCCTCTTGTGTTATACTGTGCATATAGTATATATACAGTAACTCTAAAAAGAACAACAGCGCAGGCGGGCCGACGCCGGACCGGTGCTCAGGCCGGCAGTCAGGCTCCGCCTCTGTGTTGAAAGGTGTGCCAAATGGATATCATTTTAAGCAACTCCAGCGGAAAACCCATTTATGAACAGATCACCGATCAGGTCAAGGAGCAGATTTTGATCGGTGTCCTCTCGGCAGGGGACGCCCTGCCCTCCATGCGGCTGCTGGCAAAGGAACTGCGCATCTCGGTGATCACCACGAAGCGGGCCTACAAGGAATTGGAGCGGGACGGTTTTTTGGAGAATGTCCCCGGGAAGGGCTGCTTTGTGGCCCCTCAAAACCGGGAACTGCTGCGGGAAGCCCAGCTGAGAAGGGTTGAGGATCGGCTGGTTCAGGCGATCGAGGAAGCCCGGAAGGGCGCCTTCTCCCTGGAGGAGCTTCACGAAATGCTGGATATTTTGTATAAAGGTGAAGAATAATGACAAATAGTATTGAAGTGTGCGGACTGTGTAAGTCCTTCCAAGACTTTGCCCTTCAGGATGTAACCCTGACCCTCCCCGGAGGGGCCATTATGGGGTTGATCGGAGAAAATGGGGCGGGCAAAACCACCACCATCAAATGCATTCTGAACCTCATCCGCCGGGACAAGGGAGAAATTACCCTGTTGGGCCACGACAACATTCGGGAGGAGCAAGTGGCCAAGGCAGACATCGGCGTGGTGCTGGACGAATGCTTTTTCCATGATACGCTTCGGGCCGGTGATCTTATCCACATTTTTGCCCCCGTCTACCCCAACTGGGACACGGAGCTATTCCGGACCTATCTGGACCGGTTTCAATTGCCCTCCAAAAAGTTCATCCAGGAATTCTCCCGTGGGATGAAGACCAAGCTGTCCCTGGCCGCGGCCCTGGCCCACCATCCAAAACTGCTCATCTTGGACGAGGCCACCGCAGGTCTGGACCCGGTGGTCCGGGATGAGATTTTAGGTGAATTTCTAGGCTTTATCCGGGACGAGGAACACTCCATCCTCATTTCCAGTCACATCACCGGTGACCTTGAGAAAATTGCCGACTACATCACCTATCTCCACCAGGGGCGGGTGGTCTTATCTGACTCCAAAGACGCCATTCTGGACAGCTATGGCCGGGTGGGGTGCACCGCCGCCGAGTTGTCGTCCATCGACCCTACCGAACTGCTTCAAGTGCGTCGGGGCAGCTATGGTTGTGAAGCTCTAATACTTGACAGAGCGGTCTTTCACCGGAACCATCCGAGTTTGATGGTAGATCCGGTATCGCTGGAAGAGATTATGCTTTTTGTGGGAAAGGGGGAACCGGCATGACGGGCTTAATTTTAAAGGATATTCTGGTCATGCGCAAAACGCTGAAAACGTACATCCTGTTTCTGGCTTTCTACGCCGCCATGGCGCTGTTCGGCGTGTTTTCTCTAAACTTTGTGGTGGCCTTCATTCAAGTCATTGTCATTATGCTTCCCATCTCCGCCTTTGCCTATGACGAGCGGGCCAAATGGGACCGCTATGCCATGGCTCTCCCCATGGGACGGCGAACTGTGGTTGCCGCCCGGTATCTGTTTGTACTCCTCATGCTCCTGATCTCCGCCATCGTGGGTCTGTCCGTCGGCGTTGTCCTGTCCATCTCCGATCCCAGCGGCAGCATGACGGAGTATTTGGGTACCGTGTTGGTCTCGCTTGGGGTAGGACTGCTGATCGCCGATATCATCCTCCCACTCAACTATAAGCTCGGGCCGGAACGGTCACGCCCCTACCTGTACGCAGTGGTCTTCCTGCCTGTCATCGCTGTGTTCGGCGCCGCCAAACTTGGAATGCTGGACGGACTGAACCTGGCTGCTCTGGATCAGATGTCAGCGGCCTCTGTCCTGGGGGCGTTCGCACTGGTTCCCCTGGCCGCCGTAATTGGACTTGGAATCTCTTACTTCCTGTCCTGCCGTATTGTGGAACGCAAGGAGTTTTAAGCATGAAAACGGAGATCCTGCTCCTCTGGACCGGCTGTCTGATGGCCATCGCGCTGTCTATCTTCCGGCTCGTCTGGGTGGCCACTTCCCTGGAGCGTCTTCTAATGTTGGCTCTGGCTCTCCTGACGGCCGTCAGCCTCAGACGACGCTAATCCAATCCGCCCGCAAAACAGCGGGGCGCCGTAAAGCGGCGCCCCGCTGTTTTCTCAAAATCCCGTTTTCATCCCAGTCAAAAGCCGATCTCCTTTTGGTGTACTTCCCGCAAAAAATCTGGTACAATTTTTTTATTCACAAAAAGGAGGCACCGATATGGTCCATCTTTACTGCGGAGACGGAAAAGGGAAAACCACGGCGGCCATGGGGCTTGCGCTGCGGATGGCCGGGCATGGCAGAGGTGTGGTGATCGCCCAATTTTTAAAGGGTTCGGACACCGGAGAACGCAACGCTTTGGCCCTGCTGCCCCAAGTCACCCTGCTTCCAGTCCCCGCCGTCGTCAAGTTTTCCTTCGCTTTGACCCCCGAAGAGCGGCTGGCGGAAGCGGAGCGGGCTGCCGCGTTACTGACACAGGCCGGCCGGCTGGCCCGGGACAAAAATTGCGGCCTTCTGGTGCTGGACGAGGTATGCTCCGCTGTCAGCGCGGGTCTTCTCCCGCTGGAGGACGTTCTGGGCCTTTTGAATACCTTGGGCACCGAACTTGTGCTCACCGGCCGGGAAGCACACCCTGCGCTGGAGGCGCGCGCCGACTATATTACCCGCTACACAAAAATCCGCCACCCCTATGACAAGGGCGTTCAAGCCCGTCCCGGCATAGAATTTTAGGTTTATTCATTTCTTAATTGAGTCTTCTCTTGGTTTTGTGCGGTTTTATTTTTACTTTTTCCTTCTGTAAATTTGTTAAGCCGATTCCTATTTCTTAATTTTTTGCGGTGCAGTCCTTTTTGTTTGCTTTTTTTGTTTCTTTATTCGATTAAACATTTTTTTGCCCTTTTAGGCAAATTTTTTAATTTTTTGCAAAGAATTTGCCAAAATAACAAGAAAAATCATTGCAATATTTCCTGCAGATGATATAATAATTCGCGCGATGCTTCCTGCTATACAGGGGGCTGCGCATTTTGGAATTGGTGACGGCTTTGCAAGAGGTCTGGTTTTTGATCTTTGAACGGACAAGCTGGGCAGCAGGTTGCCGTCGCAGTAGAAGAAAGGAATGAAGTAAATGGCAGCAAAATTTTTGTACCTCTTCTCTGAGGGCAGCGGCAAAATGCGTGAATTGCTGGGTGGCAAAGGTGCCAACCTGGCCGAGATGACCAATTTGGGAATGCCCGTTCCCCAAGGCTTTACCATCACCACCGAGGCCTGTACCCAATACTACGAGGACGGCGAGAAAATCAACGACGAAATTCAAGCCCAGATTATGGAATATATCGCCAAGATGGAGGAGATCACCGGCAAAAAGTTCGGCGATCACGAAAACCCCCTGCTGGTCTCTGTGCGCTCCGGTGCCCGTGCTTCTATGCCCGGCATGATGGATACCATCCTGAACCTGGGATTGAACGAGGAAGTCGTGGAGGTCATTGCCAAGAAGTCCGGTAACCCCCGTTGGGCCTACGACTGCTACCGCCGTTTTATCCAGATGTACTCCGACGTTGTCATGGAGGTCGGAAAGAAGTATTTTGAAGAGCTCATCGACAAGATGAAGCATGCCCGCAGCGTCACCCAGGACACTGAGCTGACCGCCGAGGATCTGAAGGAGCTGGCCGAGCAGTTTAAGGCTGCGTATAAGGCCAAGATCGGCTCCGACTTCCCCTCCGATCCCAAGGAGCAGCTAATGGGCGCCATCAAGGCCGTGTTCCGCTCCTGGAACAACCCCCGCGCCATTGTTTACCGCCGCATGAACGACATTCCCGGCTCCTGGGGCACCGCCGTCAACGTGCAGTCCATGGTCTTCGGAAACCTGGGCGACACCTCCGGCACCGGCGTAGCCTTCACCCGCAACCCCGCCACCGGTGAGAAAAAGCTGATGGGCGAGTTTTTGATGAACGCCCAGGGCGAAGACGTGGTGGCCGGTGTGCGTACCCCCATGCCCATCGCTCAGATGGCCGAGATCATGCCTGAGGTGTATGAGCAGTTCCAGCAGATCTGCTCCACCCTGGAAAATCACTACCGGGATATGCAGGACATGGAGTTCACCATCGAAGACAAGAAGCTGTATATGCTCCAGACCCGCAACGGCAAGCGCACCGCTGCCGCCGCTTTGAAGATCGCCTGCGACCTGGTGGATGAAGGCATGATCAGCGAGCAGGAGGCCGTTTCCATGATCGATCCCCGGAACCTGGATACTCTGCTCCATCCCCAGTTCGATCCCGCCGCGCTGAAAAAGGCCGCCCCCGTGGCCTCCGCTCTGGCCGCCTCCCCCGGCGCCGCCTGCGGCCGCGTCGTCTTCACCGCAGAGGACGCCAAGGCGTGGGCCGCCCGTGGAGAAAAGGTCATTCTGGTCCGTCTGGAAACCAGTCCCGAAGACATCGAGGGCATGGTAGCCGCTCAGGGCATTCTGACGGTCCGCGGCGGCATGACTTCCCACGCCGCCGTTGTCGCCCGCGGCATGGGCACCTGCTGTGTCTCCGGCTGCGGCGCCATCAAGATGGACGAGGCCAATAAAAAGTTTGAGTTGTCCGGGCGCACCTACAACGAAGGTGACTGGATGAGCCTGGACGGCTCCACCGGCAACATCTACGGCGAGGCCATTCCCACGGTGGACGCCTCCATTTCCGGTGAGTTTGGCCGCATCATGGGCTGGGCCGACAAGTTCCGTACCCTGAAGGTCCGCACCAACGCCGACAATCCCCGGGACACCAAGCAGGCCCGTCGGTTTGGCGCCGAAGGCATCGGCCTGTGCCGCACCGAGCACATGTTCTTCGAAGCAGACCGCATCCCCGCCATTCGGGAAATGATCTGCTCCGACACCGCCCAGCAGCGTGAGAAAGCCCTGGCGAAGTTGGAGCCCATGCAGCAGGGCGACTTCGAGGCCATGTACGAGGCCCTGGAGGGCTATCCCATGACCATCCGCTTCCTGGATCCTCCTCTCCACGAGTTCGTCCCCACCGAGGAGGCCGACATCGAGCTGCTGGCCAAGGATATGGGCAAGTCCGTGTCCGACATTAAAGCCATTATCGCCTCCCTCCACGAGTTCAACCCCATGATGGGTCACCGCGGCTGCCGTCTGGCTGTCACCTATCCGGAAATCGCCGCCATGCAGACCCGCGCCGTCATCAAGGCCGCTTTGAACGTTCAGGCCAAACACCCTGACTGGGAGATGGTTCCTGAGATCATGATCCCTCTGGTCGGCGACGTCAAAGAGCTTGCCTATGTCAAGAAGACCGTGGTGGAGACTGCAGACGCCGTCATCAAGGCGGCCGGCTCCAGCATGCACTATAAGGTCGGTACCATGATCGAGATCCCCCGCGCCGCCCTGACTGCCGACGAGATCGCCAAGGAGGCCGAGTTCTTCTCCTTCGGCACCAACGACCTGACTCAGATGACCTTCGGCTTCAGCCGCGACGACGCCGGAAAGTTCCTGGACGCCTATTACGCCAGCAAGATCTACGAAAGCGATCCCTTCGCCCGTCTGGACCAGAACGGCGTGGGCCGTCTGGTGGAGATGGCCGCCAAGCTGGGCCGTCAGACCCGCCCCGACCTGAAGCTTGGCATCTGCGGCGAGCACGGCGGTGACCCCTCTTCTGTAGAGTTCTGCCACAAGGTCGGCCTGGACTATGTGTCCTGCTCCCCCTTCCGGGTGCCCATCGCCCGTCTGGCCGCCGCACAGGCCGCTATAAAACATCCAAGATCAACCGCGAAATAAGGGCTGTTTTTGGCTGACAGATAACCAAAAAGCGTTGTGCCCCAAGGGTTATCCTTCATAGGGATAGTAATTGAACCAAGGGGGTAACTGGTACGGGGCAACGAGAAAAGCAGATGCCTTCATAACCAGGGGGCATCTGCTTATTCTGTTTTAGAAATATAGATGAATAGGGCCTTCAAGAAAAAACGAATCGGTATCTGCGTAATCGCAGATACCGATTCAGTTTTTCTAAGTCTGAAAAATATGCGGAGTGTCTTGCCTCAGCTTCTAGATCAGTCCTGATTTTTGCAATAGCCTTTGAACCATGACCGCAACCTCGGCGCGGGTAATATCAGCTTTCGGCGAAATCGTTATATTGCTTGTGCCTGAGGTAATGCCGGTCTTGAGGCAGGCTGCTATGCTTTCTTTTGCATATGGAGAAGCAGATTTCTCATCTGAGAAAGTGCTCAGAATCTGGCTGATTTCACTGTCGGTCAGTCCGGCGCTCAGTTTTGTGATCATCATGCCTCTCGCAATCATGGTCATAGCCTGTTCACGGGTAATTGTATCATTTGGTCCAAAGTTCCCGTTATCATAACCCTTAATGATGCCATAGGATGCCGCTGTTTTTATGTAGCCGCAATACCAGTCCGCTGTATTGACATCGCCGAAGCCGCTCACACCGGTTCCCGGCTCAAGCCCCAACGCTCTGACCATTATGGTCGCGAATTCCGCGCGCGTCATATTCCTATCCGGGGCGTAATTGTTGTTTCCAACGCCAGTCACAACCATCCTGGAACCCATATCATTGATGGCATCCTTCGCCCAGTGATTGGCTACATCAGAGAATTCCACCGGGTTCCAGATAACGGAATATGTGCTGTTTGTCAGGCTATTGATGATTGCGTAATATTTACCATCAATGACTGTAATTCTGGTTGGGACATGATGTGTGGTTCCATCTGGGGCAACAACTACGCCGGTAGTGATTTTCGTCGGGTCAACACCATCCGGAATGGCGATCGTTCTTTCCACATAGGCGCTGAAACTGCTGACATCTGCTGTCTGGCCGCCGTACGCGCAGGTGATGGTATAATCCACTGCCGGGACCATGATCGTGAAACCGCCATCCTGAGCAGCACGTTCAATTACCTTTGTCATCGAAGACGACGGCTCGGATATGCTGACGGTTACCTTGATGTTCGAAAGGGTTACATTTGTGCCAAGCTGCTGCGATACCGCGTCGATGTTGATCTCGGAAGCGGGGAGCGTATAAGCGCCGGAAGCAGTCTGAACGACTAGGGTCGCGTCCTTGTTTTCCATACTCTTGATCATTGCGCCGGTAAGGGTCCCCGCCGCCACGTCGGAATTACTTGTAATGGGGATTGTCACCGTCGCGCCGGGCCCCCGTGTGTCAAGGATATCCTGCAGCTTTTCCGTATCAACGATAATCGTCGTCACAGTCTGTCCGCTGGTGTTCGTACCCGTTTCAGCCGTACCTGCCGAATAGGACGTGCCGTTGACCTCAATGCTGATATCGTCTGTTTCCGTGTTTGAAGTGTCGTCATCGGACGGCGCCTGCGGTGTTACGCCGGCGGACGGCGCGGAGGACGAGCCCGTACCCAAGCTGTTCGTCGCCGTTACCGTGAAGGTATACTCAGTCCCGTTTGTCAGCCCCGTTACCGTAATCGGGCTCAAGGCGCCTGTCGCGGTAAGCCCGCCCGGGCCGGCGGTCACAGTATACGTCGTGATTGCGGCGCCGCCGTCTGAAGCCGGGGCCGTGAAGCTGACAGTCACCTGCCTGTTTCCCGCCGTTGCCGTGACTCCCGTCGGCGCGCCGGGAACAGTGAGCCGTGATACGCTATAATTGGGAGATGCCGCCGTGCCGGCGCCGGTATTGCCCGCAGCGTCCGTAACGCCTGTCAGGTCGGCGACGATGTTGTTCGTAGCGTCGTCAACATCAGCGGCTGTAAAAGTGCCTGTATACGTAATGCCGCCGTCCGCCGAGCTGACGGCGGTCAGGGTGCCGTTTGGAACGGTCAGGTCAAGATTATCAAAGCCTGTTACCGTCTCTGAAAAGGTAATCGTAACTTCAGATGTTCCTCCGGCGTATAGGGCCGTCTGAGATATCGTCACCGTGGCCGTGGGGAGTTTTGTATCAATCGCATAATTATTGGAGTCGGCGGTGCCGGTACCGGGATTGCCTGCGGTATCCTGCACCCCGGTTTTGTCCAGCATTATGACGTTGTTCGCGTCCTCAATATCAGCCGTCGGCGTAAACGTCGCCGTATAGGTTATCCCTCCGTCGGCTGATGATACGGCGTTTAAACCGCCGCCTTCAACAGACAGGTCGGTGTTGTCAAAGCCCGTTACTGCCTCGGAGAAGGTAACGGTAACGAGTGACGTTTCTCCCGCTTTCAAAGCTGAATCAGCCATGACGATTGCGGCGGTCGGCACGGTCGTATCTATAACAATTGCTTTATTAGCGCCAAGAGAACCGGCCGCCCCCGGCGCGGGCAGCGTCAGGGTAGCGTTGACTCCGGCGTTTTGTATTGTTCCCCCGTTCAGGCTCAGCGAGCCGGTACTATTATAGTCGAGGTCGGCGCTTGTGTCTCCGGCCTGAACGGTGTAATTAAAGGTAAGCGTATCTGATTCCGAACCGGATGTGTAATTGACAATGCGATCTGTTGCCCCGGTTTCCATCGTCAGCTGCGGGGTTCCCGTGACCGTCACGGCCTGGCTGAATGTGACCGTCACCGATATCACATCTCCGGCTTTATAGCTGCCGCTGGCGGCGGTGCTCGAAACGCCGGTGACCGTTGGTATATCATCGTCCAGAATAGTAATCGTCTGCTGCTGTGTGCCGCTTTCAACTCCCTTTGAGACGCCTGTGATGTCAAGGATTATCGTTTCGTTTCCCTCAGCGGCGGTGTCGTCGGTCGCCGTGATATCCACAGCAGCATTTGCGGACAGGCTTCCGGCGGGAATCGTGATAGCCGTGCTTGCCGTGTTGTTGTAATCGGTGCCGTTTGTCGCCGTACCGGAATAAGACAGCGTCACAACGACGTTCTGGCTGGACACCTCGGACAGCGTCGCCGTAACGGTTGAGGTACCGCCATTTTCCGCGATACTTGCCGATCCGACACTCAGGCTGACTGTGGGAAAGGCTTCTAACACAAGCGCCTTGTTTGCCCCCAGAGAACCTGCCGCGCCCGGCGCGGGAAGGGTTACGACGGCGTTCGTTGTGTCGCGTTTAATCGTCCCGCCGTTCAGCGTCAGTGCGTTTGTGGCCGTATAGTCGAGATCGGCAGACTCGTCCCCCGCCTGCGCCGTATATGTAAACGTAAGCGTATCGGTTCCGGTGCCGCCCGTATAATTGACTGTTCTGTCAACCGCACCCGTTTCCAGGGTCAGCTGCGGTGTACCGGTGACGGTAACAGGCTTGGAGAAGGTGACGGTAATGGCGATCACTTCGCCGATGCCGTAAGTTCCGTCCAGCTTTGCCGAGGTCACGTTCGTGACGGTGGGTGTCAGCGCCGTGATATCGACGTTGACGGTGCCCAGCGAAACGTTGCCGCCGCCGCCCGTGCCGGTGTTGCCGCCATCATTAGCGGTGAGGGCCAGCGTCGTGGCATTATCCCCATAAGTATCCGCCGCGCCTGTGTACTGAATGTTTGAGGCGGTATTGAGATACGTGTCAATATTGGCTGCCGTGCCGGAGAGGGTCAGGGTGCCGGTTCCCGAACCCGAAACCGTGACGCTGCCGCTTGATGTCGCAGCAAGTGTCCCCGTACCAACTGTCAGCGTCAGCGTGATATCGTTCGTGTCGGAATCCGCGTCACTGAGAGCAACGGCAGAGAGGGCGACGTTACTGGCCGTATTTTCCGTGACGGTAATATTCGTCGGCAGGCCTGTTGCGCCTGGGTCGTCGTTGACGGCGGTAATGTCGAGGTTGACCGTTCCCAATAGCGGGTCCACCGTGCCGTCATTGGCGTTGACGGTAAATGCAGCCACGTTGTCGCCATTAACATTTGACGCTCCCGTGTATTTGATGTTCGCAGCGGTATCCAGATAGGTGTTGATGTTTGCTGCGGTCCCGGATAATGTCAGCGTCTTCGTTCCGCTTCCTTCGGCGATAACACTCCCGCCGGATGCGGCGGTAAAGGTCCCTGCCGATGCCGTCAGCGTCACGGTGAGCGCATCGCCGTCCACGTCGCTGAAGGCTGCTGCCGAGAGATCAACGTTGCTTGCAGTATCCTCCACAACAGTTATATCGAAAGGCAAACCGGAAACGGCTGGTGCGGTATTCAATCCTGTCCCCTGTACGGAAAATGTGTAAGGATTCTCGTCGCTGTCATTGTTGGCTATGGATATGGTAGCACTTCGTGTCCCGACAGCGGCAGGGTCAAAGGTAATCTGGAATGTTGTAGACCCGGCTGCGGCGATCGACGAGGACGGCGCCGAGGTGACGCTGAAATCGGCAGCGTTTGTCCCGCCGATATCAACAAGAGGCGTGCCCGACAGCATCAGTGCAGCGGTGCCCGGGTTCTGGATGGTAAATATCCGCGCCACTGTGCCCGAGGCCGCCGCCACGGAGCCGAAATTGGTGTGATCAGTCTCGGACGGCGTGCTGTCACCGCTCGCGATCGACGTGCCGTTGCCCTGAATGTTGATTTCCGGGGCGGAGACAAATGTAAACTGATCATTCGCACTCGTCGCGCTCGTCCCGCCCACCGTAGTAACCGTGATGTCTACGGCTCCGGCCGCGTACGCCGGCGAAGTCGCCGTAATCTGCGTTGCAGAGTTTACTGTATAGGATGCCGCAGCCGTTGTGCCAAACATGACCTCCGTGGCGCCCGTGAAATTTGTTCCGGTGATCGTGACGCTTGTCCCGCCCGCCGTCGTGCCGCTTGCGGGGCTGACAGAGGTCACGGCGGGAGCACTGACCCCACCGGACGTTATAATCGTACCACTGCTTCCAACTGCGACAAACGTGTTGTTGCCGTAGCAGACGCCCTTGAGCGCGTTTGCGGTATTCGGTGTTTTTGATGACCAGCTCGCACCGCCGTCCGTTGATGCGTATATAACGGCTGTGCCGGTATAGCTGTCACCAACGGCGACATACCGGCCGTCGGTATAGCATACCGCCTTCAGATTGCTACTGGGGACGGAAGCCTGCTCTGTCCAGTAGCCTGTCAGCCCCGTGCTCGATGTTAAAACATTTCCTCCGTCACCGACGGTGACGAATTCAGTATCGCCGTAACAAACTGAATTAAGATTATCCCATCCGGCATGTATAATGTCTTTTGTCCAGTTAGTACCGGCATCTGTAGATGTCAAAATTCGAAGCTGATAATCACCGGTTGACCAATCGTCCGGATATCCGACGCCGACATAGGTATCGGTTCCGCCGATGTTCTGATAACACAAACCATATATTGAGTAGTATTCATCGGAATAGCCCTTGTCCTGCCACGTAAGGCCATCGGCCGATGTATAGCAGTGGTTGTTTAAGAAGGTCAAAAAAATACCGCCGCCGTAGCAAACCCAGCCGTTCGAACCGCCTTTTGTCTGTGAGGTCCAGGTTGCTCCGCTATCTGTGGAGGTCCAGATAGTGCCGCCCTCACCGGTGGCGACAAATGTACCGCTCCCGTCGGAGTATATGCTATATGGCGCCAGGGTCCCGGTGCTCAGGCATTGCTCCCAGGTAACCCCATCCGCAGATTTCAGAATGGCGCCTTCAATTGTATCGTAACTTGGCGATCCGCTATTACTTGCTCCAGCCGCCATGAAGGTGCCGCCGCCGTAACACACCGCATATAAATTCTTGCCGCCCGTCGCCGCGCTGTTTGCTGCGGTTTGATCTGTCCAGGTGTCTCCAGCCGCCGCGCTCGCCGTCAGCGTCATCGCCGGTACGAGGCTCACCACCAGCGTCAGGGCCAAAAACAACGATATAAATTTCTTCAGCACACTCTTTCTCATATAAATCCCCCTTTTTATACGTGAACACCGTACTCCATACAAAATAGAATGCCGCTCACAACGCTTCCTTCTTTGCTGAAATCTCCGCTTTAATTTCTTCTAGAAACGTTCCATATGCCTCTCCGCACAAAATGCCCCATCTGCAAGCAAAGGTCGCGGATTCCAGGCGTCTGTCAGGGTCGTCCAGTTCCAAGGTCGCTGCAAAGGCCGGCCCGTTTTCTTCGTAATTGTCCTTCAGTTTCTGTACAAAGAGACCATTAACTTCAATTTGCTTGTCCAGACACGCAAGCTGCTCCTTGCTTCTTCAGTGTCCGGTATATCTGCGCCTGATCCGCAGGCCAGAAATAAGCCGCCGATATGTTGAAAAGCTTTTTGATGTCATACCCGGACAGCGGTTTCATTGATAAATACCCAAGAACCCCGCTTTCAAGCGACAAATTATTCCTTCTTTCCACGATATGAATTACCTAATACTATATATTAACTTGGAATATCTTGTCAATTGGCTCAGACAGTTCCCCGTCTAATTATTTCCAAATAAACTTCCCGGTCAGCCCGTCAATAACCACCCACTGAGAAAACCGTCTCCTGCTCTACTACGATTTTTAATAATGCAAAAGCGAAGGAAAGCTGATCATAAATGAAACAAATATGACGGATGAGGAAATGCTAACAAAACTTTTACATTGGTGCTTATCAAGAGACGTAGAGAGTGTTCGTGAGAAAAAATAAACGGACAGTAATGTGAATTTTATTTCTGGCATATGTCGAATTAATTGTTGACATATGCCAGATTTGTTGTATAATAAACTCATAAATGACATATGTCATAAATAAACGAATGGAGGTGATACTATGCCAAACATGGATGGAGCAGGCCCCCGTTTCGCAGGAGAGCGTAACGGCTTCGGTTTCGGTCAATCCTACGGAGCACGCAGACGCGCGGCCGGCTTTAAACGCGGGCGCGGATACGGAATGGGGTTTTGCCGTTTGACCGCATTGGACAGCAAGGAATCGCTGCTCGCGGCGAAGACCGTTTTGCAGCAGCGGCTGGCTGTGATCGAACAGCGGCTGCAGGAGCATTAACCTATGGGCCGGTCGGAGGACGCTCCGACCGCTCAAAAAAAGGAGAACGATATGCCTCGTCCAAAAAAATGCAGAAGAGTCTGCTGCCTCCCGAGAGTGAATGAGTTCGTCCCGGCGCAAGAAAATGAGCCGGGACGCGAGGTTGTCGTCATGACGGTGGATGAATATGAATCCGTCCGGCTCATCGATAACCAGGGTTTTTCTCAGGAGGAGTGCAGCGAGTATATGAAGATCGCCCGCACCACCGTGCAGCAGATTTATCTGAGTGCGCGTAAAAAAATCGCCCACGCGCTGGTGGATGGGTTAACCCTCAGGATCGAGGGCGGAGATTACCGTCTTTGCGACGGGACAGAGCAATTCTGCGGCTGCGGCGGCTGTCGGAGACACCGGCGCGCCCGCATGGGACAGATAGAGCAGGAGGAATCAAAATGATCATCGCAATTCCAGTTGACGAGGAAAAGGAGTCCATTTGCGTCTCGTTTGGCAGAGCGCCTTATTTTCTCATTCATCATACGGAGTCTGACACATCGAAACTCATAAAAAATCCCGCGGCCGAGGCGCAGGGCGGCGCCGGCATCAAAGCGGCCCAGCTGGTCGTGGACAGCGGCGCCAACGCACTCATCACGGTTCGCTGCGGGCAGAACGCGGCGGATGTGTTCAACGCCGCGAAGATCGCTATCTACAAGGCGGAAGGTGTCTCCGCCGCGGACAATCTGAAGGCACTGTCGGAGGGAAGGCTCAGCGCACTCACCAGCTTCCACGCGGGCTTCCACGGCAAGGCATGAACATCGCGGTCCTCAGCGGTAAGGGCGGCACCGGGAAGACCTTTGTCTCGGTGAACCTAGCCGTCACGGCGAAGGACGCCGTCTATCTTGACTGCGACGTGGAGGAGCCAAACGGGCGGCTATTTTTGAAGCCGGAGCAGGTAAAAGAAACGCCGGTTTATACGCTCATTCCTGAGTTCGACGCAGCAAAATGCACCGGCTGCCGGACGTGCGTGGAGTTTTGCCGTTACAACGCCCTGGTCTTCGTCCGAGAAAAACCCATGGTATTTTCCGAGGTCTGTCACTCCTGCGGCGGCTGTGCGCTTTTGTGCCCGGAACAGGCCGTGACCGAGACGCGTCACCCTGTGGGCGTCGTTGAGGAAGGCGTCTCGGGCGGCGTACGGGTCATCACCGGCATTCTGAACACCGGTGAGGCGTCGGCAGTACCGGTCATTCAGGCGGTGCTGCGCGCCGGAGAAGAGAAGGAAACCATGACCATCATCGACTGCCCGCCGGGCAGCGGCTGCCCGGTCATGGAGAGCGTGATACGCGCGGACTACTGCATTCTGGTGGCGGAGCCCACTGCGTTTGGCTTCCACAACTTCAAAATGGTCCACAAACTGGTGACACTGCTTCACAAGCCCTGCGGCGTGGTCATGAACAAGGAAGACGGAGCCTATGCGCCGCTGGAGGAATTCTGCACGGCGCATCAGACGCCTATTCTGCTGCATATCCCATACAGCCGGAAACTGGCGGAGCTCAGCGCAGCCGGGGAAATCGCTGTGGAGCAGGATGCGGAAACCGCCAAAACATTTCGGGACCTGCTGGCTGCAGTCCGAACGGAGGTGGAGGGATGAAACAGCTGCTCATTTTAAGCGGCAAGGGCGGCACCGGCAAAACCACCACCGCCGCCGCCTTCATCCGCTTTGCCGATGCCCGTGCATTTGCCGACTGCGATGTGGACGCGCCCAACCTCCATCTTGTGGCGGGCGTCAGTGGTGAGCCGGAGCGCTTTGATTACCTCGGTTCCCAGAAAGCTGTCATCGACCCGGAGAAATGCATCGGCTGCGGCGCCTGTATGGACGCCTGCCGGTTTGACGCCATTCTCAGAACGGATGACAGCTGTAAGGTCAGTGAATACGCCTGCGAGGGCTGCGGCGTCTGTGCGGCAATCTGTCCGCAGGGCGCGGTGTCGCTGTGCGACGACGTGGCGGGAGAGTTGACCCTCTATCCGTGCGATCGCGTGTTTTCCACGGCGGAGTTGAAGATGGGACGCGGCAACTCCGGCAAGCTGGTGTCGGAGGTCAAACTCACACTTGCTAACGCAGCGCAGCACAAATCCCTTGCCATCATTGACGGCTCGCCGGGCATCGGCTGCCCGGTCATCGCCTCCATAAGCGGCGTGGATCTGGTGCTCATCGTCGCGGAACCATCCATTTCCGGCATCAGCGACCTGGAACGGATTCTGAAAACGGCGGGGATCTTTGGCACAAACGCCGCTGTCTGCGTCAACAAGTACAATACCAGCCCGGAAAACGCGATGAAAATCGAACAGTTCTGCCAGGAGACCAGCGTTCCGTTCGTGGGGCGTATCCCTTATGACAAACAGGCGCCCGCCGTCATTAACGCGGGAAAAAGTCTTGCCGAGGTGGACTGCCCGGCCTCCCGCGCGCTGCGGGAGGTATTCGAGCGCACCATGGCGCTGCTGGGAGGCGACATCAAATGAAGATCAAGGTCCTGATGGAAAACACCACCGCGCTGCCGGACTTCCGGACCGAGCATGGGCTGAGTCTCTATCTCGAAACGGGAACCCACAAACTATTGTTCGATACCGGACAATCCGACGGCTTTGCCGAAAATGCGGAGCGGTTGGGCGTCAACCTTGCCGACGTGGATCTGGCAGTCCTTTCCCACGGCCACTACGACCACGGCGGAGGGCTAAATACCTTCCTCTCCCTGAACAAAAAAGCGCCGGTTTATCTCAGTCAGTTTGCCTTTGAACCGCATCTCAAAGCCACCGGGAAAGACATTGGCCTTGATCCCGCGCTTCAGGAAAACCCAAGGCTTATCTCTGTCGACGATTACATTCGTCTGGACAATGGTTTGGAGCTCTTTTCCTGCAACGAGTGGGAGCGTTTTTATAAATTAAATCCCTTCGGCCTGACAATGTGTCTGGATGGCGAGGTGCTGCCGGAGGACTTCCGGCACGAGCAATATCTGCTCATTACCGAGGGCGGAACGCGCATCCTGATCAGCGGCTGTTCGCACAAGGGAATCCTGAATCTTGAGGAGTGGTTTGAGCCGGACGTGCTGATTGGCGGTTTCCACTTTATGAACCTTGATCCACGGGCCGATGGAAGACCTGCGCTGGATGCGGCGGCCGCAGAGCTTGTGCGGCACGACACCATTTACTATACCTGTCACTGCACCGGAACGGAGCAGTATACCTATTTGAAATCCAAACTGAAACAACAGCTTCACTACCTGTCCGCCGGGCAGGAACTGGAGCTGTGAGGAGGCATCCACATGAGCGAAGAATGTTCGCACAACTGTGAAAGCTGCGGAAAAGACTGCGGCGAACGGGCCAAGAAAAGCCTGCTGGAACAGCCACACAACAGCAGCCAAATCAAAAAGGTGATCGGCGTGGTCAGCGGCAAAGGCGGCGTAGGAAAAAGCCTGATTACTTCTCTGCTGGCTGTGATGACCCAGCGGGAGGGCCGTCAGGCTGCCATCCTGGACGCCGACATCACCGGCCCTTCCATCCCAAAGGCCTTCGGCCTCCACGCCCGGGCAGAGAGCGCCGACACCGGAATTGAGCCGGCCACATCCAAGACTGGCATCCGCGTAATGTCTCTCAATCTGCTGGTGGAACACGAGACTGACCCTGTGGTCTGGCGCGGGCCCATCATTGCGAATATGGTCAAACAGTTTTGGACAGACGTGATCTGGGGCGATGTTGATATTATGTTTCTTGATCTGCCTCCGGGCACAGGTGACGTGCCGCTGACCGTGTTCCAATCCATTCCGGTGGACGGTGTGGTCATCGTGGCCTCACCACAGGAGCTGGTGGGTATGATCGTGGAAAAAGCAGTCAACATGGCGGGCATGATGCATATCCCCGTGCTGGCGCTGGTCGAGAACATGAGCTATGTCACCTGCCCGGACTGTGGGAAAGAGATCCATG
>JBFWME010000013.1:0-47263 GCA_050251755.1 Lawsonibacter sp.
CCAGCGTAAGATGATGGTAGCTCACAGGGTATCCCTCCTGACAGTGTTGTCTCGACAACTCCACTGTACCACAGGAAGCCGTATCCTGTGAGTTTTTACTCTGTTGCACTTGTTATTTTAATTCACCTGTAAATACAACATTTTGTAGTAATTTATACTTTTTACGAGGTGATACATATGTATTGGCGCATAAAAGACCTTCGTGAAGATTCCGATTTATCCCAAGCACAAGTTGCGGCAGAATTAAAATGTTCCCAACAGGCATACAGCAACTATGAACTGGGCCAGAGAGATATTCCATCCTCTGTTTTGATCCAACTGGCTAAATTCTATCATACCAGCGTGGACTATCTGCTTGGCCTGACCAATGTCCGCGAACCCTATCCAAAAGCTTAACTTTTTGAGGGGTTCCGCCCTGCCTGCAGATATACTTTCCGCGGAATGTAACTTTCTTCACAAAAAAATCGGGACGCTGGGGGGCGTCCCGACTTCATGTTCAAAATAATATTTGGCCAAATTACTTTGCGTATTCAATGGCCTTGGTCTCACGCAGGAGGTGCACTTTAATTTGACCTGGATACTCCAGTTCGTCCTCAATCTTTTTGGCAATGTCCCGGGCCAGCAGGACCATCTGATCCTCGCTGATGATTTCGGGCTTAACCATAATCCGCACCTCGCGGCCCGCCTGGATGGCAAACGATTTCTCCACCCCGGGGAAGGAGGATGTAATCTCCTCCAGCATCTCCAGCCGCTTAATATAGTTTTCCAAATTCTCCCGCCGGGCGCCGGGCCGGGCTGCGGAGATAGCGTCGGCCGCCTGAACCAGGCAGGCCACCACCGTTTTGGGTTCCACATCGTTGTGGTGGGCGTGAATGGCGTGAATAATCGCCTCGCTCTCCCGGTACTTCCGGGCCAGTTCTACGCCAATGGTAACGTGGGACCCCTCCACCTCGTGGTCAATGGACTTGCCCAAGTCGTGGAGCAGTCCGGCCCGTTTGGCTTCGGCCACGTTGGCGCCGATCTCAGAGGCCAACAGTCCGGCCACGTGGGATACCTCAATCGAGTGGTTCAGCACGTTCTGCCCATAGCTGGTACGATAGCGCATCCGGCCCAACAGCTTCACCAGTTCGGGGTGCAGGCCGTGGACATTGGTTTCGAAAATTGCTCGCTCACCCTCGGACTTGATGACGGCATCTACCTCGCGTTTGGCTTTTTCCACCATCTCCTCGATACGGGCGGGGTGGATACGGCCGTCCAGAATCAGCTTTTCCAGCGCCAGCCGTGCGATTTCCCTGCGTACCGGGTCAAAGCAAGAGACGGTAATGGTTTCCGGTGTGTCGTCGATAATCAAATCAACCCCGGTCATGGTCTCAAGGGTCCGAATATTCCGGCCCTCACGGCCAATGATCCGGCCCTTCATTTCGTCGTTGGGTAGCGGGACAACAGAGACGGTGGCCTCCGCCACATGGTCGGCCGCGCAGCGCTGGATGGCCAGAGAAATAATCTCACGGGCCTTGGTATCCGCCTCGTCTTTGCACCGCGCCTCAATCTCCTTGATTTTCATGGCCGATTCGTGGGTAACGTCCTCTTCCAACTGCTGGAGCAGGTACTTCTTGGCCTGTTCTGCGGTAAAGCCGGAAATACGCTCCAGCACATCCATTTGGCCCTTTTTGATCTGCTCCGCCTCAGCCTGGGTCATCTCCAGCTTGGCCAGTTTCGTGGCCAACTGTTCTTCTTTTTTTTCAATATTTTCGGTTTTGCGGTCCAGGTTTTCCTCTTTTTGCTGAAGTCGGTGTTCCTGACGCTGCAAGTCGGCACGGCGGTCCTTGACCTCTTTCTCGTGCTCGTTGCGGGCTTTCAGAATCTCTTCCTTGGCCTCCACCAGTGCTTCACGCTTCTTACTCTCAGCGCTCTTATAGGCCTCGTTGACAATGCGTTTGGCCTCGTCCTCTGCGGAGCCGATTTCCCGCTCCGCGGACTTTTTCCGCTGCTGAATGCCTACCGGGACCCCCACCGCCAGACCGACCACAATCCCGATGATCGCTCCGATGATATAGGGTAACATTTGGTTTTCACACCTCCAAAACGTTTCATTCACGCTGAGGCGGACCGCCTCAGCGCCCGTGTCCGGGCCACAACCCCCCACGGGACTTGTACATAAAATGAGCCGCAAGGCGCGCCACGCCCAGCGGCGGTTCACTCCCTTGCGACAACTGAAAAACATCCCCAAAGTTTTTCATTTTTGTCCTGTACATATTGTAAAGGCATTCCGCTTTTCTGTCAAGATTTATTCACATTTGGCACAAAGGGTTTTCTGGCGCTCTTTTGAAAATTATCCGTAAAAGAACCACGGCCAGACGCTTCTGGTTCCTGTTTCCAAATACAACCTGCCGGTGGGCACACTGCCTTTTCAGTTTTATTCCTCTTTTCCAAGGAATATGCTGCGACAAGACGGGATCAATCTTCGGTTTTTAAACACTGCGTCGGAAACCACTTTCTGTCCAATGGGACTCGGCGCAAAGATTCCTCCGTGTCACGATTGACTCGATCACAATGCCATCCGCTAGACCAAATCCGATCTTTTTCGCAACGCTACCGCTCCCCGGATGGGTAGATACACCCTTTCCATTGAACGGCAAGGCTTGGAATCCGCAAAAAAGGGCCCACTCTTGCGAGTGGGCCCTTTTTTCGGATTTTGTACACGCTACGGCGCTGACGCTTTCTGCAATCAACGGGCCAGGCGGAAACTTGGGATGGCCACCATACGATACAAGGCGTTGATGGTAATAAACTGCACCGGAATCATCACCACGGCCTTGGTCATCCGTGCAGGCAGCAGGACGAAGAATCCCTTATCCAACAGGAGCATCAAATTCACGGTATCCAGCCCCAGCTGGAGGGGAAGGGTCACGATCAAAACCGCAGCGGCAATCCGAAGTATGGTCGCCTTACGGCTCCACTGGGCCCCCGCCTTGTGATGAAGAAGCAGGCCGTAAGTTAAGCCGCACAGCCCAGCCACCAAGGTAAACCCGGGCCAATATGGGCCCGCGGGGAACAGATTGGCCCCCAGAAAGTCGGCCAGGGCGCCCACTGCGCAGCCATACCAGGGGCCGAACAGCATGCCGGCCAGGGCCATGGGCGCAAAATCGAAGCCAATTCTTGCAATGGGGGTAGAGATGGATAAAACGCGAGACAAAACAATCTCAATGGCAAGCAGCAGGGCACTGGAAACCAGAGCCGTCAAATGTTTGTTTCGAGTCATAATTGTATTCTCCTTTGACAGATTAAATTTTCGTTTGCCGCAAAAGGGGTTTCTCTGCCGACAAAGGAACCTCTCGTCAGCCCTCTGCGGAAAGGGGCGCGTTAGCACAGGCCCAAAATGTGACGGACTTCCCCGATCATATACAGGGAACCGCAAATACAAACCACATCCTCCGGACCAGCCATGGCCAGCACCCGCTCCACGCCCTGCATCGTATTGTCACAGGCAGTCGCCTCTACTCCGGCCCGGGTTAAATACTGCGCCAGGTCTTGGGCCGGTAAGGCTCTGGGGCTGTCGGGGGTAATGGTAACAAAAGCTTTGGCCAGGGGAATGATATGCTCCAGCATAGCCGGATAGTCCTTGTCCCCCAGCACCCCGGTCAAAAACAAGATCTTCTTCCCGGGATACAGTTCCTGCAGTGACTGGCGGATGGCGGCCATACACTGGGGATTGTGCCCTCCGTCCAGCAGCACGTCCGGGCTCCGGCGGACCAGCTCCATCCGGGCGGGCCACACCGCTTCCCGCAGTCCCTGAGCCACCGCGGCCGGGGAAATGTTCCAGCCCTTCCGGTCGAGGGCCCACAATACCTCCAACGCAACGGAGGCATTGTACATCTGGTGCCTGCCCAGCAGAGAGATATGGTATGGACCCTGTCCACGGTAGGTGAAGTCCTGCCCCTCTCGCCCGGAGGGCAGCACCTCCAGTGTCTCCGGATGGGTGAGCGTCAGGGGACTATTTGCCTGACGGCAGGCCATTTCCACCACTTCCTCCACCTCTCTGCTCTGATGATAGAGGACGGTTTCACAGCCCGGCTTAATAATGCCGGACTTTTCCACGGCGATTTTCTCCAGAGTATCGCCCAATTCCTGGGTGTGCTCCAGTCCAATGTTGGTGATCACCGCCACCTCCGGCGCGGGGATCACGTTGGTAGAATCCAGACGACCGCCCAGGCCGACCTCCAACACCACCAGATCACAGCCCGCCTCCAGAAAATAAAGCATCCCTACGGCGGTCATCAGCTCAAACTCGGTGGCCGCCTCCGACATTCCCTTCCCGGCCTCAATCACCCGCTGGGCAATACGGCCCAGTGTTTCGTCCGGGATGGGCTTGCCGTTGACCTGAAATCGCTCATGAAAGCGCCAAAGATGGGGGGACGTGTACAGGCCGGTGGTCAGTCCGGCCCGGGCCGACACCGACGCAATCATAGCGGCGGCAGATCCTTTCCCGTTGGTCCCGGTGATATGGACAAATTTCAGCTTTTGATGGGGGTCTCCCACCCGCCGCAGCAGCTCAAGGGTCCGACTTAATCCGGGTTTTCGCCCGGTCCACGCTTCCCGGTGAATCAATTCAACTGCTTCCTGGCCGGTCATGGGCCACATCTCCTTTTTTGGTTAACTTCACATCGGACTTAGCCCGTGTGCCTGCAAAGCCGCCTTTACCGTATGGGCGGACAGCACGGTGGAGGTTACCGCTCCCACGCCGCCCGGTACGGGCGTAAGGGCGGCTACAATGGGCTCTACCTGCGCAAAGTCCACGTCCCCGTGCATTTTTCCGTCCGGGCCTTGGCTGACTCCTACGTCCACCACAACTTGTCCCGCTCTTACATGCTCCCGGCCAATCAGTCCGGCTTTCCCCGCGGCGGAAATAATGATGTCCGCCCCCCGACACAGCTCTTGCATGCGTTTGGGGTCTGTCAGGATATTGCAGGCCGAGACGGTTGCCCCTTGGTTCATCAGCAGAATGGCAGTAGGCATTCCAACGGTAATGCCGGTGCCTACAATGACGATATTTTTTCCGGGCAGAGGAATTTGATAATGTCGCAGCAGCTCCAGGCACGCTGCGGCCGTGCAGGGCGGGAACGCTTCGAAGGCCGGGATCATCAGGCCGCCCATGGACGTGCCTGTCATTGCGTCAATGTCTTTTTCCGGGCGCAGCGTTCCCAACACCGCCATGGTGTTCAGGCGGGCAGGCAGAGGCCGAAACAGCAGACAGCCGTGGATTCGGCTGCTTGCGTTCACTTCCCCAAGGACCTCAATCAGTTCTTCCTCGCTTACATCCTCGGGCTGCAGCATTCTGACCACCGCAATCCCCAAGGATTGGGCCAGTCTGGTGGCCCCTCGCTCATAACTCATATCTTCAGGGCGCGCTCCGACCCGGACGATTCCCAAGGTGGGAACCACATTCCGCTCCCGCAGTTGAACTATCTCCGCCCGAATTCGTCGGCGCAGCGCCTCGCTCACCTGAATTCCAGACAACAAAATCGCCAATCCAAATCCAGCTCCTTATAGGAAATTCTCTCGTTTTATCGGGAATAAATCACCACGGCCATCACCGCAGCGCCTTCTTTGCTCTCCATCTGAACAGAAGCAGCATCCGTCTCCCGGCACAGCAGAAGTTCGCCGGATGCCGCCTGCACTCCCGTCTCCGGCAGGCAGAGGGAACCAGCCGCGCAGTACAGCGCCACGGCACACCGGGGATCGTTCAGCGGCGCGGCAACCGGCGCCGTCCAAGTGCAGCAGGCACCCGGCGCCAGATTCAGCGATTGTACCATGCCCTGGCACTTCCCTTTGCGCAGCATCAAATTAAAGTCCGTGCACCTGCCCCAGGACTCCACCGGCACGCCCCCGTCAAAGGAACGAACGGTAAACGGGGACAGCGGACTCCGTTCTTCCCCTCCGATTTTCATATCCAGCTCTCCCTCCAGAACCGAGATCAGCCGGTTATAATCGGGAAGCGGAGTAAAGTCGGAGTGATCCAGCTCAACCCGAGCAGAGCTCAGCCGCCAGAGGAACTCCCGGTCTGCATACGCCGCACCCTCCGGAGCTATGGCCAATTGTGTGGTGGTTCCGCCCGACCATTGGGTGGTCGCATACTGGTTGCGGGTCAACAAGGTCCATTCCATCGTGGTACTTCCTTTCTTATTCCATCCCCCGCGCCTTACGCGCCGATCCTCCGACCGTCATACTTTTTTTCAGCAGACGCACCAGCGGGATGGCCACCGTGGCGACAATCAGGGCGACCATAATGTCCTTGGGCAAACGAAGCAGGGCGCTGCCAAACACAAAGGCAAAGGCATAATAATGGTAAATCAGGCTGTCCAGCCACAGTGCCAGCGTATTCAGACCGCTTGTTACGACACCCCCGAATATACAGACCGCATAGCATAAAACAGGTCGGTTTTCCAGAGGGCTCCCGGTCTTCTTCAGCCGGGCTGCGGCGGTACCAATGACCAGCGCCCAGCCCATGGGGGGCAGGATCCAGATCGCTGTGGTCAGCGTCAAGCCAAAGGACAGCATCTGGCTCATAAACTCTCCGATTACGGCTACCAGTACCCC
The DNA here is from genome assembly GCA_050251755.1 of Lawsonibacter sp. Classification (GTDB taxonomy): domain Bacteria; phylum Bacillota; class Clostridia; order Oscillospirales; family Oscillospiraceae; genus Lawsonibacter. Next base: position 6,598 of record JBFWME010000013.1, read on the forward strand.
CGTAAGCGGTCCAAACATCAGGGACCCCACCACAACCGGCAGAGAGGCAAAGGTGAGCTCCCAGTTCCCCGTTTTGATCACAAGGGTCACATCCAATAAGACAAAAATAGCGATCAAAATTGCCATTTGGCACAGGGCTCTTACACGAAATTTTGACATAAAAATATACTCCTTTCATGGCATTTTTGCCATGAAAGGAGTACGCTCCCCATGGCAGCGGATGCGGCACAGCAACGCGGGAACGCTCCCTTCGTTCACCGGCAACCTCCCATCCGGTGACACTTAACGCACTGAACCTACTCTGTCAAGTTCTATTCTAATGGATTTCAATCGTAAACACAAGAGACTCCCGTATCATTTTCAAAAGCGCTCCGTCTCCTGCGCTCCATTGGGTCACATCTGGCTGACCACAGTCTCGTAAATCTGGTCCGCCAAAGGAAGGGCGCGCTTCAGCAGGGCCTCGCCCTTTTTGCGGTAATCGGCGGCCAGCTCCTGGTCCTTCAGGCTGCCGATGTTAATCAGTACATTCAGCCAGGCCCCTTGAATGGCCGCGCGCAGAGACAGGGCGGACACGCCCAGGTCGCTGGCGGCGCTGTCGTTGGACTTGCCTAGAATGGAAGCGGTGAGCTCCAGGGTCTCCACTGCCAGCTCCATCATCTCAAAGGGCGTCTTGGTACAGCCCTTCAGGCCATCCTGAATGGCACAGGAGCGGACGGTCTTCTCTTCCTCGGTTCCCTTCGGCATTCCAAAGGCGGCGCTGACCACATTAAACGCCTCGGTGTCCCGGTCCATCACATCCACAAAACGGGCTTTCAGCGCTTCGGCTTTCTTCTGGCTCTCCACCACCAAATCCTGATACTCGGCATACTTCTTCTTGCCCACGGTCAGGCTGCACACCATAGCGGTCAGGGCAACGCCAAGGGCTCCTTCCAGCGCGGCAGCGGACCCGCCCCCGGGTGCGGGAGCGTCGGAGGCCAGCAGATCAACAAAGGCGGAAACCTGTAATTCAGCTAATTTCATTGTCTCGTTCTCCTTTCAAAGCCGCTCTTATTCCATGCCCACCAGGTGGTACTCCATAACCTGATTGTGGCAGTCGAAGTTCTCCAGCTTCAGGTAGTGCTCCGCGCAGTCCAGCAACGCCTTGGCGGGGGTCAGGCCCACGATCTCGCTGCCCACAATATAGGTGCCGTAGCGCTCAGCCAGGGCGCGGATCTGCTCGTAGACCACGGGCAGAGGGGTGACCTCGTAGTTGACCATGTTCATGGAGACCTGGGCGATGCCGCGGTCCTCCAGCATGAAGCCCATGGCCTTGCAGCACTTGAAACCGCCGGAGGAGGCGCGGATGACCTTGGCAATCTTCTTGGCGATCTCCACGTCGGAAGTAGCCAGATTCACGTTGAAGGCTACCAGGGGCATGCGGGCACCGATGGCGGTGATTCCGGCGGTGGGATGGATTTTCCGCTCGCCGAAGTCGGGGGCCCACTCGGGCTGGAGCAGCTTCTCGGGCATCCCCTCAAACTGGCCCTTGCGGACGGCGGCCAGGTTCTGACGGGCGGGGGTGGAGGCGGAATCCTCGTACAGGAAGGAGGGGATCTTCAGCTCGTCCCAGATGCGCTGGCCCAAACGCTTGGACATCGCAACACATTCCTCCACGGTCATGTTCATCGTTGGAACGAAGGGGATTACGTCGGTGGCACCCATGCGGGAGTGCTCGCCCGTATGTTTGTTCATGTCGATGACCTCGGCGGCCTTCTTCGTCAGCTGGAAGGCGACCTCCTCAATGGCCTCGGGGGAGCCGATCATGGTAAACACACTGCGGTTGTGGTTGCCGTCTGTCTGGGCGTCGAACAGGGTACAGCCGGGTACGCTGTTGGCTACCTCGACCAGGGCGTTATAGCTGACCTCGTCCCGCTCCTTGCTGACGCTAAAATTAGGAATACATTCTACAAGCTTTGCCACTTTAAATTCCTCCAAAATCGTGTTATGATTGGGTTGCAATTGTTTCAGATTTTCTTAGTAAAGGTGATTTTTCCAAGACCATTCCGGCTTTTTTAACCGATACAAATCCATCTTTTTTCATTTGTTTGAATAACCAGAATCATATGGCGTCCGGGATTCCCCGTACTCGCCCCATCAAACGTCTACTCCGATAATCCGAACATCAAGATGAACAGCTTCACACAGTTTGCGTAATAAATGTTGTTGCTCCAAATCAAGGTGGGATAGGATTTCGCCGGAAGGCCCCGGATGGGTTTTGTGTAAATATTGGAGTCCGGATGCGTCTCCACAATGGAGCGGGGCAAATAGCTGATTCCAAAACCAGCCTGCACCAGCTGCATTGCCATGGGGGTATCATAGCACTGACAGACAACGTTGGGAGAAAATCCCCTTCGCTGGCACTCATTGATCAAATGGCTGCTATACCCCCACAGATCATCGCTACGCAGCAGACACATGGGTGTTTCTTTCAATAACTCAACGGGGATCACGTCCAGGTTCGGGGCCGGATCCAGATCCGGACTCATGACCAGCTCCAGCGGATCCTCCCCCAGAATCACTTCATTCAGGTCAGATACTTCTTTCGTGGAGCTGCGCAGAAACAGGACGTGGAGATCCCCCCGGTTCAGGTCGTCCAGCAGATCCTTGGGCGCCCCGAGCCGGATATACAGCTCGACCTGGGGATACTTTTCGTGATACTCTTTTAAATGGTTCATAACGGCTGGAATATTGGAATAAATGATTCCGATTTTCAAAAGTCCCCGCAGCCCGGCGTTGACATCCCGAACACTGTCCACCATCATGCGGAAATTTTGAAACATGTGCTGACTTTGCTGATACAGACTCCGGCCCGCCTCAGTCAGCTCAACCCCCTTGTTGTTGCGCAGAAACAGACAAACTCCCAACTCGTCCTCCAGCATGGCGATCTGCCTGCTGATCGGCGGTTGGGCCACATGAAGCGTTCGGGCGGCCTTGGAAATGCTCTTTGCCTCAGCAACGGCGGCAAAATATTCGAGCTGTTTGAAATTCATAAACGTCATACCCTTTTTATATCTCAAATATATAATACAAGTACTTTTAATTATAGCAGATCCCATTTAAAATACAACTATAAGTGAACTGTTTTGGGATATAAATGACGTTTTTATAAATTTTTAGTGAAAAAACCGTCTAACCTGTCACCCGCCGCTGCAATTTCTCAAGCTTAGCCACCGGCCGCTCGATTCCCCCGTTTCTTCATGCCGGGCGTTCCTTCCGCCCCGTGGTCGGCAGCGCCAGGCCAGGCGATCAAGTATATAAAACATTTATTGGTTCTCACGCGGGCCTGGTTGCTTTGGGTAAGCGGAGTGCAATACTCATAATGATAAAAGAGGAGTAAACCGTCATGGATCGCACGGATTATCAAATTTTGAATATCCTCCAGGATGACTGTCAGGCCACTCTGAAGTACATCGGGGATCAAGTAGGGCTCACTGCTCCCGCCGTCTCTGAGCGGGTGCACCGGATGGAAGAGAAGGGTGTCATTCGTAAATTTCGCATTGACGTGGACCGGGCGCGCCTGGATTGCGGCATGACCGGATTTATTCTTGTGGCCTTGGATCCGGACAAGTACAACAGCTTCTGCGAATTCTGCCTGAAAAATCCGGCCATCATCAGCCATTACCACGTCATCGGGGTCTTCAACGCCCTTCTGCGCTTTGCCGTCCGGGGCACGCGGGAACTGGAGGAGCTGCTGTCCTTGATCAAACGCTATGGCGCTTCCCAGACCTCGGTGGAACTGAAAACTTATTTTGAGACCAAAGAGATTCCTCTGCCCGATTAATCCCCGTTTTACGGGAAGAGCCGTATGGCCGAAGGGCCATACGGCTCTTCCTCAGATGCTGGGGAAGCCAGAGGAGGGTAATGTTCGAAATTAGAACAGACCGGAGATCATGCCGTTCTCGTCGATGTCAATCTTCTCGGCGGCGGGGACCTTGGGCAGGCCGGGCATGGTCATGACATTTCCGGTGAGGGCTACGATAAAACCGGCTCCGGCGGATACCTTCAGATTGCGGACGGTAACCTCAAAGTTTTCGGGCGCGCCCAGCAGCTTCTGGTCGTCGGAGAAGGAATACTGAGTCTTGGCCATACAAATGGGATAACTGCCGAATCCAAGCTCTTCCAGCTGCTTGGCTTGCTTTTTCGCATCGGCGGTCAGAACCGTCTTACTGCCGTGGTACACTCTCTTTACGATGGCATCCAGCTTCTCCTCAATGGAGAGTTCGCTGTCATACACAAAGGAGAAGTGGTTGGGCTCTTCACACAGGCGAACGACCTCTTCGGCCAGCTCTTTGCCGCCTTCGCCGCCCTTGCCCCACACCTCGGACAGCGCTACGTTGACGCCCAGTTCCTTGCATTTGGTGCGAATCAATTCCAGCTCAGCCTCAGAGTCGGTGGGGAAGCGGTTGATGGCCACCACGGCGGGCAGACCATACACCTTGGTCACGTTTTCCACATGGCGCAGCAGGTTGGGCAAGCCCTTCTCCAGCGCCTCCAGATTCTCGTTGTTCAAATCGGCCTTCGCCACACCCCCGTGGTGCTTCAGCGCACGGACCGTGGCCACGACGACGCAGGCGCTGGGCTTCAATCCGGACATACGGCACTTGATATCCACGAACTTCTCCGCGCCCAGGTCGGCACCGAAGCCGCCCTCAGTCACGACGTAGTCGCCCAGTTTCAGCGCCATGCGTGTGGCCATCACAGAGTTGCAGCCGTGGGCGATGTTGGCGAAGGGGCCGCCGTGGATGAAGGCGGGGGTACCCTCCAGAGTCTGAACCAGGTTGGGCTTCATGGCATCTTTCAGCAGAGCTGCCATGGCTCCGGCTGCCTTCAGGTCGCCGGCGGTAACGGGCTTCTCGTCATAAGTATAGCCCACGATCATCTTGGACAGCCGCTCCTTCAGGTCGGTGATGGAGCTGGACAGGCACAGAACCGCCATAATCTCAGAGGCTACGGTGATGTCGTATCCGTCCTCACGCGCCACGCCGTTGGTGCGGGCGCCCAGGCCATTGACAATGGCGCGCAGCTGACGGTCATTCATGTCCACAACGCGCTTCCAGGTGATGCGCTTGGGGTCGATGCGCAGGGCATTGCCCTGGTAGATGTGGTTGTCCAACATGGCGGCCAGCAGGTTGTTGGCGGCACCGATTGCGTGGAAGTCGCCGGTGAAGTGAAGGTTGATGTCTTCCATGGGTACCACTTGGGCGTAACCGCCGCCGGCCGCACCGCCCTTCACGCCGAACACAGGGCCCAGAGACGGCTCACGCAGGGCGATCACCGACTTTTTGCCGATTTTCCGCAGGCCGTCAGCCAGACCCACGGTGGTGGTGGTCTTGCCCTCGCCGGCAGGAGTGGGAGTAATCGCGGTAACCAGAATCAGCTTGCCGTCCGGAGCCTGACTCTCGTTGATCAGTTTGTAATCTACTTTGGCCTTGTAATTGCCATATAGCTCCAGGTACTTTTCGTCAACGCCCGTCTCTGCGGCGATCTCAGTGATGCGCTTTGGGGTGTGCTCCTGCGCAATTTCGATGTCGGACTTAAAACTCATGAATGGTGCCTCCTCTTAGCCTTTTGATTTTTGTGGGATCTGTCACATGAATTTAACCAATCGCTGGCCGGATGTCCTTAGGTGGGTTTTATTGTATCTCAAAGCCTCAGTTTCGTAAATAGAATTCGTTTTCCTTTTTTTCGCCTGACCTTTCTTTTGTTAAGCAAACAAACCCGTTTTCTTAACAAAACAAAAGGGTAATCACAGCAAAAGGACTCCAATATTTTGATCGAACTGCCAAAAAATGAATTGCCGCGATTCTGATTGGCGTTTCGTCTGCCTGCGAGCACAGTTTCTCCATTTGATGTTACAAAAACGTCTCTCGCCAGGGATAGGAGGATTTTGGAATGAGTAAACTCTTTTTTAAGCTATTTGGGGTTCCCAAGATTACCAAAGACGGCCAAAGCGTTTTTTTACCCTATGCGAAGATCAACGCGCTCCTCTACTACATGCTGGTATCCAAGGTTGTCAGCCGCGACGAAGCGGTTGGGCTGCTGTGGCCTGACGAGGAGGAGAAGATTGCCAAAAAAAACCTGAGAAACGCCATATACCAGGCTAAGAAGTCCCTTGGTGCAGATATCATCAGCTCTCCAAAGAAATCACTGTTGCTTTTAAATGAAACTCTGGAGATTGAGTCTGACGTAGATCTTTTTGTCCATTCTCCCCGGCAGAATATGCATCTTTACACAGGGGATTTTTTGCAGGGGTTCTTTTTGAAGGATGCGGAGTCCTATGAATACTGGATCGTCAAAATGAGAAACTACTATAAGGAAAAATTTTCCAAGGAGTGCTACCTGAAAATTGAAGAGGACATCCAAAACAAAAACTATGACGAGGTAGAAAATCACATCCAGCGGCTGACCGATTTGGATGAGTATGACGAACGGAACTTTCGTCTTCTCATGCGTTTCTATCAGGATACCGGCCGAAACAGCAAGGTAATTGAAACTTATTACGACCTTTCCAAACTTCTGCGGAGAGAGCTGGGCATAGACCCGGATCGAAAGACCAAGGAGATCTACGAGCGCTCCCTGGAGCAGATTAATTTTGGAGAAGAAACCTATTCTCACGTCGACTCTTTCTTTTTTGGCCGTTACAACGAGATTGCGGCGCTGGAAAAGGCCTTTAAAAATTTCCGGGAGAAAAAGGACGGAAAATCCCTTTTGATTACGGGGGAGCCCGGGGTGGGAAAATCCACCATTATGCGAAAGCTGCTGGAAGAGGTTGCGGATGATTTTTTTGTGCTGGAATCTTGCTGTTACCAGGTGGAACAAGAACTGTCGCTGCGTCCATGGCGCATGATCACCCGGGAGATCTCCCATCAGATTCAGAGAAACCGGCTGATCCCTCCGGCGTTGTGGAAGGATCTGATAGCGAAAAGTTTCCCTGATTTCAGTGAGAACTTACCCCGCAGTCCATTTTTCCCCTTCCAAGAGGACGCGCCCTTCGACTCCATCGTTCACATCCTGGCGGAGGCTTTGAGCCGGCTCGCCTCTCAAAAGCAGGTTCTTCTCGTCTTTGAAGACCTCCAGTGGATGGATGACCGCAGCCTCAGGCTCCTGACTGCCGTCATGCTGGAAACCGACCCTTCTCAGGTGATGCTGGTCGCCACCTGCGACAAGGAACGAAACCATGCGCTGGACGACGCCCTCACCTCCTTAACCCGATACCACCGCCTGATTACCGTTCCCTTGGAGCGATTTACCCTGGAAGCCTGCCACCATTTTATGGAAGAAGCTCTGCCCGGCGAAGAGCTGAAGGGCAAGACCTTGGAACTCATTTATAACGAAACTGAGGGGAACCCGTTTTTCCTCAGCGAATACATTGACATGATGAAAAAAGGCGCCAAACTGGATCAGATGAGTCCGGCAATGGTAGAAGCCCTCAAGAGTCGGTTTCTCTATCTCTCGGAGGAAGCCATGGAGTTGGGAAACGTCTTGTCGATTTTTTACGATGAGGTCCCCCTGCATGTCCTTCTGCAGGTGACAAACAAAGACGCAGCGGAAGTGCTTCCCCTGTTGGAACGTCTGAAAGACCGTATGATCTTGGCGGAGAAGGAAACGGAACGAGACACCGTGATTCTGTTCACTCATACAAAGCTGCGGGAATATCTCTACATGACCCAGCCACGCTCGCGCAAAAAGCTTCTCCATCAAAAAATCGGGTTGATGCTGGAAGATGCGCTGAACACCAGTAAAAAAGACAGCAAGCTTTACTCCAAGCTGATTTATCATTTCTCCGCTGCCGGCGACTATCTCAAGGCCCTTAAATACCAAATCGACACCCTGAGCCACTGCCTCAACTTCAGTCATGAGATGTTCCCCGTCTTAAATACCATGGAACTGGAGCCGGAAGGAAACCGATACATTTCCCGGGAACAGATTGGAGAACTCTTCCACAATCTGGAGGTCAGTTTGAAAGAAGCACAGGAGTCCATTCATTGCTCAGAAGAGCTGGATCTTCTGGTCATAGAGTTTTTCTACATGAAGGGGCGCTACCTTATCCGGGAAGGCCGCTATGACGATGGGGTCAACCATATCCTTCAGGTCATCGAAAAATCTCAGCAGATCGGGAATCAGAACTACACGTTGGAAGGGTACAAGCAGCTTATCCTCTATCATCTCCAGATTAACCATCCAAAGGATATGGCCGAATATATTGAATTAGCTCTGGATTTGGCGGTGAAATGCAATTATCATAAGGAAATTGGGATTCTCCTCCGTCTGAAGGGCCTTTGTAATATGATGATGGGCAACTACTATCTGGCTGAGAAACTCCTGAGGGAGTCCATTAACACCCTTGCCGTCACCGAAAACGTCGCCAAGCTTTATGCCACCAACATCGCCGCCTCCTATAACTACATCGGCGAGATCCGCCAGGCGGAAGAGGATTATCAGGGCGCGCTGCAGCTGTTTCACAAAGCCATTTCTTTATGTCTGGAGAAGAATGTCTCGTCCAGCCTGTCTTACTTTTACATCAACGCCGGAAAAACCGCATACTATATGGAAAATTTTGCTGTCGCAAAAGACTATTTTCAAAAAGCATATTCTCTCTACGGGCAGTTTGATTCGTTCTGGCGGCGTCCCGTTCTGGATTCCTATATGGCACTTACTCTCATGAAGGAGCATCACTATATGGAGGCCCAGAAGTACCTTGTCACTGCTCGTGAAAATGCAGGCTACATCAAAGATCCCAGCGATTTGGGTACCGTCCTCTTTGCGGAAGCCCTGATCCGAAAGCTGGCGGATCAGGACGAGGAGATCAACCGAATTTTCGAGGAGCATTTAACCCAAAGCTCAGACCATTACTATCAGCTGGCGCTGAACAATCTCAGCGAATACTGCAACCGGTACGAAATCAATGTCCTAAACCGGGTCTTTACAACCTAAGTTTGAAACCCAAAATCGGAAATCCCCCCTGTAATTGGGGGGATTTCCGATTTTCAGTTTCTTATTCGAACAAGCAGTCGCGATCAGCGGGCGGCCAGGGCTTTTTTAAACTCCTCAATCATCACGGGCAGGACCTGGTACAAATCACCCACAATCCCGTAGTTGGCCACGCTGAAAATCGGGGCATCTTCGTCTTTGTTCACGGCAACAATCACATCGGAGGTCTTCATGCCGGCCAGGTGCTGCAGTGCGCCGGAAATACCGCAGGCGATGTAAAGCTTTGGACCCACGGTTTTTCCGGTCTGCCCCACCTGGTGCTCATAGGGAATCCACCCCGCATCCACTGCCGCTCTGGAGGCGCCCACCGCGGCGTGCAAGGTGTCGGCCAATTCCCGGATCAGTGTAAAGCCCCCGGCTTCGCCCAGGCCGCGGCCGCCGGACACGATAATCTGGGCGTCGCTCAGGCTGATTTCGCCGCTGGCCTTGGCGATCAATTCCAGCACCTTGGTGCGCAGATCCTCTTCCTTCCCGTCCATGGGAACTTCTACGACTTCGCCGGTTTTGGCCGCATCCGGCTCGGCCTTCTCCATGGCGTTGGGTCGGATGGTGCACATCGCAGGCCGCTTCTCCGGGAAGATCACGTCGGCCATAATGTTTCCGCCGAAGGTAGGACGGGTGGCAACCAGCTGCCCTTCCCCATCCAGGCGCAGGGCTACACAATCGGAAGCCAGGCCGGTTTCCAGCCGGCTGGCCAGACGGGCAGCCAGGTCTCGGCCGTTGTTGGTGGCTGCCAACAGCAGGATCTCCGGGCTATGCGCCCGGACCAACGCCTCCATCACGTTGCAGTAGCTCTCGGTGCGGTAGTCCTTCAATACTTCGTTGTCGCAAACATAAACGTTGTCCGCTCCATAGGAAAATGCCGTCTTGGCCTGGTCCTTTATCCCACTGCCGATGAGCACGGCACTGACCTTGGTGGAGCATTGATCGGCCAGCTTCCTTGCTTCGCTCAGCATCTCATAAGAGACACCGGCAATGGTTCCGCCCGTTTGATCCAGGCAGACCCAAACACCCTGATTCAGATTCGACATGGTTTGTTCCCCCTTTAAACAATTTTCAACGCAAGGATTTTTGCAACGGCTATCTTCCCAGTCTCGGCAGCCTCACCCTTGATCTGCTCGCCACTCTGGCGTGGCGCCGGAATATAGCGCGTTTGAATGGCAGAGGGGGAACCGGCTTTCCCCACCTTGGCGGCGTCGGCTCCAATGGCAGTACAATCCAGCACAGGGATTTCCATCCGATTGGCCATTCTGGTTCGCTTCAGCGTAGGGTAGCGGGGCTCGTTCAGCGATTTTTCACAGGTCAGCAATGCGGGCAGCGTTGCCCGCACCACTTCCTCCCCCGCAGGGCTTACCCGCTTGGCGGTGATGGTATCGGCGGTCACGTCCCGAATTTCGTCCACATAGGTGATTTGGGGGATGTTCAGCTGCTCGGCGATCCCGGCGCCCACCTGGGCCGCGTCGTCATCGATGGCCTGCTTTCCGCAGAGGATCAGATCAAATTCTCCAACCGACCGGATGGCTTTTGCCAAGACATAGGAGGTAGCCCAGGAATCGGAGTCCTCCATCGCCGACTCATACACCAGATAAGCGTGGGCGGCGCCCATGGACAGACCGATCTTCAACGCGGTCTTGCAGGACTCATCGCCCATGGTCATCACGCTCACCTCGCCGCCCTGTGCCTCTGCCAGCCGTAAACCGGCCTCGATCGCGTTTAGATCAAAGGGGCTTACCATTGGCTCCACGCCATCCTTGATCACATGGTTGGTGATGGGATCCAGCTTGGGTACCACCGCGTTATCCGGCACTTGCTTGACGCATACCAATATGTTCATAATATATCCTCCCGAATTGTGTGCATCGGTTCTCCCGATTTTGAAATGGGTTCCGGAACCGATATGGGCAAATCCTGTCACTCCAAGATTTGCCCATATCTTTTTTCGAATATGAAGCGCTTGAAGCGTTCTATCTATGCTGCCATGTATATTCTTTGGAAATTAATGAAGGATCTGTCCCGCAATGACAATCTTTTGAATCTGAGACGTACCTTCAAACAGCTCCAGAATCCGCTGGTCGCGGTACAGCCGCTCGATGGGGTACTCCTTCATGTAGCCGTACCCACCGTGGATCTGAAGGGCGGTGGTGACAATCTTGTGGGATGCCTCCGCTGCAAATAGCTTAGCCATCGCGGCCTGCTTGGTAAACGGAACACCTTTTTCTTTTAGGTCGGCGGCATAGTAGGTCAGCATACGGGCGGCCTCCAGCTGGGTGCCGATGTCGGCGATCATCCACTGAATACCCTGGAACTTGGAGATGGTACGGCCGAAGACCTCCCGCTCCTTGGCATACTTCACGGCCATGTCAAAGGCAGCCTGTGAGACGCCCACCGCCATGGCGGCGATGCCGATGCGGCCGCGGTCCACAACGTCCAAAGCCAGGCGGTAGCCCTCATTGAGCTTGCCAACCATGTTTTCCTTGGGCACACGGCAGTCCTTAAAGACAATCTCAGCGGTACGAGCACCGCGAATTCCCATCTTGTTGTCCTCGGAGGCAATCTCCATTCCTGGAGTGCCCTTCTCGACGATGAAGCAGGTCATACCGTGTCTAGGGTCCGCCTTGTTGGTAATGGCAAAGCAGGCCAGGAAGTCGGCGTGGGCGCCGCCGGTAATGAAGTGCTTCACCCCGTTGAGGACGTAACTATCGCCGTCTTCCACGGCGGTGGTTTTATTGGAGGTCATGTCGGAACCGCCGGCGGGCTCGGTTAGGCAGAAAGCGGCATACTGTTCACCTTCCAGAGCGGGACGAAGCCACCGCTCTTTTTGCATCTCATTGCCCTTAAGATACAGCGCGTCAAAGCCCAGATAGTGGCCGGTAATGATGGACCCGGTCGATGCACAGGCGGCGGAGATTTCCTCCATGGCGATGGCCTCGGAAATCGCATCGTACCCAGCGCCGCCCAACTCCTCGGGATAAGCCAAGCCCATCAAATCCTGCTCGCCCAAAGCCTTCACGGTTTCAATGGGGAAGCGGTTATTGACATCAATCTCTTCTGCCTTAGGGGCCAGATAGCTCTGTGCAAACTCGCGTACGGCGCGGCGCAGGGCGATTTGGTCTTCTGTGTAAGTAAAATCCATGGTTGTTTCCTCCTATGATTCGAATGTCATTTTAAAGTAATTTTTCTTTTTCCCACTGAGCAATCTGTTCGTTTGAATAGCCAAAGACACTGTGCAGGATTTCTTTGGTATCCCGACCCAACACAGGGGCGGGGTGCCGGGGATCCGCGGGCGTCTCGGACAATTTCATGGGGTTCCCGGTGATCTTCACCTTCCCCATGCCGGGCTGATCGATCTCCACCAGCATCTCACGCTTCAGGATGCTGGGATTCTCACACGCCTCGTCCACCGTACACAGCGGGCCGCAGGGAATGGCACGCGCCTGCATCATCTTTATGGCCTCGTCCACGGTGTAGTCGGCCAAAAACTTCTCCAGGATAGCCTTCAGTTCCACATCGTTGTCGGAGCGATGGGGGTCGGAGTCAAACTTTGGATTTTGAATCAAATCAGGTTGACCGATCATCTCACACAGCTTGGCAAAGTGTGGGTCGCTGGCCACGGCGATGATGACGTAGGCATCCTTGCAGCGATAGATGTCGAAGGGGGCGCTCAGGGGATGGCGGGCGCCGACGCGGGTGGGATGGATGCCCCCGATGGTATGCCGGACGACGTTCGTCTCCACAAAGGCGAACACGCTGTCCAGAAGAGCCACATCAACATGCTGCCCCTTGCCGGTCTTCTCTCTGTTGTACAGGGCCAGCAGAATGCCGGTTACCGCATACAGGCCGGCACTGATGTCGCCCAGGGAGCTGCCCACCCGGGCGGGAGGCGTATCGGGGTAGCCGGTGATGCTCATCATGCCAGACATGCCCTGGGCCACAATATCGTAGGCCGCCAGGTCGCGCATGGGGCTGTCCTGGCCAAAGCCCGAAATGGAGCAGTAAATCACAGACGGATTGATCGCTTTCAGCTTCTCGTAGGAAAAGCCCAGCTTCTCCATCACGCCCGGTTTGAAGTTTTCAACCACGATATCGCATGTCTTGACCATATCATAAATGATATCCTTGCCCTTCTTCAGGTCCAGGGCAATTCCTTTTTTCCCGCGGTTGACCAGCGTGTAGTAGCCGCTCTGGCCGTTGACAAAGGGGCCGAAAATTCGGCTTCCGTCGCCGGTTCCGGGCTTCTCAATCTTGATGACTTCTGCGCCAAAGTCGGCCAGGTTCATGGTGCAAAACGGACCGGCCAAAATTTGAGTGAAATCCAAAACCCGAACTCCATCTAACGCCTTGTTCATAGCAACACTTCCTAAAATTCCAAACTTGCTGCATTCTGCAGCATCGGCACATCATTACATATAGAAGAGATGGGCAAACATCGATACGATCGGAATTGCAATTACCGTTCGAATCAGGAAAATAATGACCAGCTCGCCAAACTTCAGCCCCATATCCGCCTGCATCATGGCGTTGGCACTCTCCGTAAAGAAAATAATCTGTACGGTGGACAGCACGATGACAAAGAAAATACTCATGGGGGCAATGCTCTGTCCGGCAATGGTCATAACGGGCAGTGCGATTTCGGCGATCCCCACCAGCGTCGCGGGCGCAATGGCCGCGGCATCCGGCATCTGCACCAGATGCAGATACGGGATCATCGGCATCCCGATCCAGGTAAAGACTGGGGTATAAATGCTCAGATAAAGGGAAATCACCGCAATGGACTGGACAAAGGCCACAATCTTCAACGCAAAGGAGAGGACATCGGGAATCGAGGTCAGAAATACGGAATACTTGGTTTTGGACGCCTTGGTGGTGGCGGCGGCAAACGCCTTTTTGAAAATATCAGAGGTATATCGCCCAGGCTTGGCCATCTCTGCCGTCTGGACCACGCCGTTTCGGTACACACTCTTTTTCCGGGACAGAGGCGGAATCCGAATGACGATGGCAGCCAGAATAAATACGATGATCAGCGAGCACAGCACCGCGTTGCCGTACATCTCCGGAGTGCCGGTAATGGAAACCAGCAGCGCAAAAAAGCCCAAAGAAACAACGCTGAAGTTGGTGGAAATGCAGCAAGCTTCTTTTTCCGTATAAATGTTCTCATTATAAAGGCGGTTTGTGATAAAAACGCCAACGGCAGGGGCTGCAACAAAGGAGGAAAGCGCGTCCACGGCCGATTGTCCGGGAATTTTAAAACACCTGCGCATAATGGGCTCCATCAGTGTCCCTAAAAATTCCAACACGCCGAATTCGATTAGAAACGTCACCAGCCATCCGGCGATGGTTACGGTAAACAGACAACTGCCCGCCAAACTCATGGCGTCTGGACCCACGTCGGTTTTCAAAATCTGCTCCGGACCAGCCTGAAACTGAATCATGATTGCAAAGGCTGCGGCCAGATAATAGAGGATCCCGGTAAACCAGCCGTCCTTGGCATGGAACTTCGCCAACGCGTCGCTCGTTTTAAATTTTGACAGCGTATAGGTTATTGCCAATCCCACGCAGGTGATGAGAACAAGCCAGTTTTTCGCCGGGCCGAGCACAGACTTGACCCAGCCGATCATGTGAACCATGGGCGTGCTGGAACTCCCGCCAACGGTAATCGGGATAAAGAATACCCAGATTCCAATTGCGGAAAAGATGAAAAATTTCAAGAAATTCAGCAGAGTCATCGTGCTGTAGTCCACCGGAACACCGACTTTTTCCGTCAGTTCTTTCTCCAGCGTTGCTTCTTCGCTCCCAAAGGTGTCTTCTGGCTCCAGGGGTAATTTGGTGTGCTTTTCTTCCATGAACGTTCCTCCTCCCAAAAATACGGCTGCGTGTAATTGCCTTCCACAAACGTGGCCGGCCTGTCATTGCCCAAATTGGATGAAGTTGATTCTATGCCAAGCGGTAAGGTGCTCCCTCAAGCGTGGTCTGCCGCATGACTTGCCTGTTTGAATCTCCTTGCAAACAAGGCCGCCGGCTCCGCAAAACGCCAGCCTCGTAAGAGCAGTTGCCGCTCTCTTGGTTCGTCTCTTACGAAGCGGAACGTGTTTGGATTCCGCAAGATTCATGCAAGGCACTGAAACCGTTTCATGTGAGCCCCTTCCTTGCTTTTCGGAGAACCCTATGAATGGGAACTGCCGGTTTCGTTCGACGCATCAACAAAATTCAACCCGAGCTTTTCTCGCTGATTATAGCGCTGTTGTCGTCTTTGAAACGTCTAAACATCATTACCATGTTTGCAGGAAAGCAGGGTGGCTTCGTTCAGTTTTCCTTTTTTTACTTCAGCATGGCACGGGAGATCACCATGCGCTGCACCTCGCTGGTCCCTTCGTAAATCTGGGTGATCTTCGCGTCTCTCATCATCCGCTCTACCGGATACTCGCGGGTATAGCCGTAGCCGCCCAGCAGCTGCACGCATTCCGTGGTCACTTTCATCGCGGTTTCAGCCGCATAAAGCTTTGCGTGGGCAGATTCTACGGAGTAGGGCAGATGGTTGTCCTTACACCAGGCGGCGCGGTAAACCAACAGTCTGGCTGCCTCGATCTGGTTGGCCAGATTTGCAATGACAAACTGGGTGTTTTGGAAGGCGGACAAGGGCTTACCAAATTGCTCACGCACCTTTACATAGGCTATGGCTTCATTCAAAGCGCCCTCGGCAATCCCCAACGCCTGAGCAGCAATTCCGATGCGGCCGCCATCCAGCGTATGCATCGCCACCTTAAACCCATCGCCCTCTTTCCCCAGAAGGTTTTCCACCGGCACAATGCAGTCTTCAAACACTAAGCTGGCGGTGGCGGATCCTCTGATTCCCATCTTTTTTTCATGTTTTCCAATCGAGAAACCCGGTAATCCGTCTTCCACAATAAACGCGGAAATGCCGTGATTTCCCTTTTCCTTATCGGTCATGGCCATCACCACATAAATGCCGGCCTCACCCGCGTTGGTGATAAAGCATTTGGATCCATTCAGCACATAGTGATCGCCTTTTTTTACGGCGGTGGTCTTCTGCCCTGAGGCATCGGTACCCGCGTTGGGTTCCGTCAGGCCAAAGGCTCCCAGACATTCCCCGCTGGCCAACCGGGTTAAGTAGTTCTGTTTCTGCTCCTCGGTGCCCCAATCATAGATGGGAGCAGCACCCAGCGAGGTGTGGGCAGACAGCGTAACACCCGTAGACGCACATACCTTGGACAGCTCCTCCACGGCGATCACATAGGAGAGATAGTCCCCCTCTTCTCCGCCGTACTCCTCCGGAAACGGAATCCCAAACATCCCGTTTTCGGCCATCTTTTCCACGCTTTCCTTCGGGAATCTCTCGTTTTCATCGATTTCCTCTGCCAAGGGCTTAATCTCTTTTTCCGCAAATTCGCGATACATTTTCTGTATCATCTTATATTCATCATTAAATCCGAACTCCATAGTGCCGACCCTTTCTTTCTCGTATTTTGCCCGCAACCGCTTTACCGCTTGTCAGACTCTGCCTGATTATAGATTCACCGCCGTCTTTGAAACGTCCATACAGAAAAAGTTTTTAGGGAAACCGCCCAGATTGTTTCGTCTTTTTTGCGTCTAATTTCATAGAAATAAACAAGTTTTATCTTGTTTGAAAAATTTTTTCTAATTTATTTTCCCCTCGATTGCTGTCTTAATTGAACCCCCGTCGACACTTGACCTGCCGGAACAAAAAACACCCGCCTCCCCAAAGAGAGACAGGTGTTTTTCTGTTCCTTAACCGGATTCCCGGCAGTGATTCAGGTTAAAGAGGCCGTCTGGCCAAGCAAGCAATCACACCTGCTGAGGCAGAGAGTCATCCTCCCGGATCCAATCCTCCACATGAACCATGGAGTAGTCTTCTTTTGTGTTGCGGATGACCACGCGGTCAATTCCGGCATTGATAATCAGTCGGCGACACATGGAGCAGGATGTGGCGTCATGGAGCAGTTCACCGCTCTTTGCCTCCCGGCCGGCCAGGTATAGGGTGGCTCCCAGGGTATCGCGCCGTGCAGCCGAAATAATGGCGTTCATCTCCGCATGGACGGAGCGGCACAGTTCATACCGCTGTCCTGAGGGGACGTTCATGGCCTCCCGCGTACAATAACCCAAGTCGATACAGTTTTTTCGGCCGCGGGGCGCCCCATTATAGCCGGTGGATACAATTTCGTCGTTCTTCACGATAATCGCGCCGTAGCACCGGCGCAGACAGGTGGACCGCTCCAGCACGGTTTCGGCAATATCCAGGTAATAATTTTCCTTGTCGATACGTTTCATGGGGCTTGCCCTCCTTAATTTGTCTGGTTATACTTGGATGGAGACAGTATAGCTTATTTTTTGCGCCTTCGCAACACAAAATTGTAACCGTTCTTTTTTGAACCTTTTTTTGAAACATTTTCACATTTTTCTCCAAAATTCTCTTTTTTCTGAAACCAAACGGCTTTGTCCAAGGCGAATTTACATTTTGTTTACGAATGGCTCCTTGACGAGTTCATCTGGACGCGCTATCATTATTTTAGTCTTTCGGCAGGCGGTTTCGCCTGCTGTCCTTCTCTAAGGAGGCACCTTTTATGATCCGCAATACCATTCAGCGGTTAATGTATGGCCGCTACGGAAATGATCAATTGAATCTTTTTCTGGTCGGGCTGTACCTGGTTCTCTACCTGTTGTATGTGTTTACCGGGTTGCAAGTCTTATATTTGATCTGCCTGATTTTGGTCTTCCTCTCTCTGTTCCGTTTGTTCTCCCGCAACCTGCCGCGCCGTCGGGAAGAGAATATGAAGTTTATGAAGATGGCCGACCCGGTGATTCAGTGGTTTCGCTTCCGGCACACCACGCACCGGGACAAGGAGCATCGCTACTTTAAGTGCCCGAACTGTGGGCAGCAGCTTCGGGTTCCCCGGGGCAAGGGGAAAATTACGGTCACTTGCCGCAGCTGCGGCGCTATGTTCGAGGAAAAGAGCTAACACCCACGGCCTGTCAGCATCAGCGGCGGGCCGTGATTTTTTATAAAAATACCGTTGGGGCGAAACATTTCCCCCTCTTTTTTCGTCCATGTCAAGAGAAGAACTGTTTTGTTTGGGGGAGTTACCATGAAGCTTACGGCCAGGCGTCTGTTTGTTTTAGTCTTGGTTCTAATCGGTCTCAGCATGGCGGCTGTGTCCTGGTGGGCAGTTACCGGGAATTACATTTTCACAGGCCGCTATCTCCGGGCGGACAATAGCACCCACATCATCATTGACCGCCAAAATAGTCCGGTTGTCATGCGGAACCGGTCTGCTTCCGATTCCATGTTCGACGGCTTGGAAGACGGGGACCGCGTGCTGGTGGTGTGCGGCGGCATCCATGAGTCCTACCCCGCTCAGTCCAGTGCCTATTTTTGTCTCCGCGTGGGCAGGGGCGGTGCCGACGATTTGCCTGCCGACACGCTGCGCCAGTTGGCAGAGCTGGGCTGGCTTTCCCTCTCTCCACTTTAACCGTGAACAGCCGCTTTTTTCTTCCGACTCACCTGTTCGCCCCTTTCCTTTTTTCGGTTTTGTGTTATACTATATCTTGTATTGTTGTGGACACGTGCCCAAGCATACCCCCTGATGATCACAAATGAGAGGAGTTTCTCCCATGAGTCCCAATTACGACGTCGTCATTCTGGGCTGCGGTGAGGCCGGCATCTTTGCCGCCTACGAGTTGGCCCGACTCCATCCCGGTTTAAAGATGCTGGCCCTGGACCAGGGTCAGGACATCTACCACCGCAGCTGTCCCATTGTGGCCGGAAAGGTAAAAGAGTGCATCCACTGTCCCGTCTGCCACACCATGTGCGGCTTTGGCGGAGCCGGAGCTTTTTCCGACGGAAAATTCAACTTTACCACTGAGTTTGGCGGGTGGCTCACCGATTTTATGGAGCCCGGCCAAGTGATGGAGCTCATCGACTATGTAGACTCCATCAACGTCGCCCACGGGGCCACCACCCAGTGCTTTTCCACCGCCACGCCAGAGGCAAAGGCCCTGGAGCGGCGGGCCATGGCGTATGATCTCCACCTGCTTCAGGCCCGGTGCAAACATCTGGGCACGGAAAACAACCTGAAAATCCTGTCCAACATCTACGAGGGACTGCGGGACAAACTGGAGTTTTCGTTTAACACCGAGGTCAGCCGCATCGCCCGCGCAGACGAGGGCTACCGCCTGACCCTTGCCAAGGGCGGCGAGGTATCCTGCCGTTATCTCATCGCCGCTCCCGGCCGTTCCGGTGCCGAGTGGTTTTCCAATCAGTGCAAGGAGCTTGGACTGGAGCTGCTGAACAACCAGGTGGACATCGGCGTCCGGGTGGAGCTGCCCGCCACCGTCTTCGAGCATATCACCGACGTGGTGTATGAGTCTAAACTGGTCTACCGCACCAAGCAGTACGGCGATCAGGTACGCACGTTCTGCATGAATCCTTATGGCCATGTGGTGGCTGAAAATGTAGAGGGCATTAACACCGTGAACGGCCACTCCTACGCCGATCCCGCTCTCCGCTCGGAGAACACCAACTTCGCTCTGCTGGTCAGCAACCGCTTCACCAAGCCCTTTAACGAGCCCTACCGGTACGGCAAGCACGTGGCCTCTCTCAGCAACATGCTGGCCGGCGGTGTGCTGGTCCAGCGATTTGGCGATCTGGTGGGTGGACGCCGCAGCAACGAGCATCGGATGAGCAAATCCTTTGTCCGGCCCACGCTTACCGCAGCCGTCCCCGGAGATTTGTCCCTGGCCCTGCCCAAGCGACACCTAGACAACATCATTGAGATGATCTACCAGTTGGACAAGCTGGCTCCCGGTACGGCAAACTACGACACGCTGCTCTATGGGGCCGAGGTAAAGTTCTATTCTGCCCGGCTTCAGCTTTCTCAGGAGCTGGAAACCGCCCTTCCCGGCTTTTTCGCCGCAGGGGACGGAGCGGGCGTCACGCGGGGATTGGCTCAAGCCGGCGCCTCCGGTGTCCAGACTGCCCGAGCGGTCAGCCGCCGTCTAAACGGGACGGTTTAGGGAACGCGCCGCCTCGCCTGTCCCCAGGTGAGACGGCGCTCTTGCATTTTATACGGGTCGCCACCATCGCTCTATTTCCGCCCCTTTTGATTTCCTTTTATTTTTTGACATCCCATATGCAGCCTTGTGGATATGACGAATTTGTTATTTCCTTCTTCACGAGCCTTTGTTTTCAAGGGTTATCCACATTTTCCACAGGGTTTTCCACAGACCTTTATGTCAACCAACTCACAGTTCTCATTCATCTTTCAGTTTCCATAACTCTTGTCAAGATTGAAATATTGACAAAAAATAAACGTACTGGGTTTTGCAGGAATCGGTTCGAACGCTGTCGAATTATGCACTTTACCCGTTTGGAGGCTTCTATGCTGTTGGAAGAAGAAACCATCGCCGCCATCGCTACCCCCGCAGGACCGGGAGCCATTGGGGTGCTTCGATTGTCCGGTCCCCAGGCGATTCAAATAGCAGAGCAATGCTTTCAGCCCTTGGGCCCCAAGGCTTTGCGCGAACACGCTCCCCATGCGTTGGTCTATGGCGACCTGCTGGATCGGGGTGGGCAGCCCATTGATCGGATTCTGTGCACTTACAGCAGAGGGCCTGCCAGCTACACCGGGGAAAACACGGCGGAATTTCACTGCCACGGCTCCCCCATGGTGCTGGCTTTGGGCCTGGATGCTTTATTTGCCCAGGGAGCCCGTCAAGCCGGACCAGGGGAATTTACCCGCCGTGCGTTTCTCAACGGAAAACTGGACCTGGCCCAGGCCGAGGCGGTTGGCGACCTGCTGGAAGCCAAAAGCCGGGAGAGCGCCCGCCATGCGGCGGGTCAGTTGGCGGGAAGCCTGTCCCACCGCATTGGGGAAATCTATTCCGCGCTGGTGGATCTGATGGCCCATTTTTGCGCCGTGCTGGACTACCCGGATGAGGATATCGATCCGTTTCGCTCTGAGGCGCTGGCCGCCTCTCTCTTACAGCAGGAACAGGCTTTGAATCAGCTGTTGGACTCCTGCCGTCGGGGCTATCAGCTTACCCAAGGCATTTCCTGCGCCATCGTAGGCCGCCCCAATGCGGGCAAATCCTCCCTGCTCAACGCCTTCGCCGGTTATGACCGGGCCATCGTCACCGAGATTCCCGGTACCACGCGGGATACCATTGATGTCAATGTGGAGCTGGGAGGGCTTCCCCTCCGGCTGATCGACACCGCCGGTCTTCGGGACAGCGGCGACCCTGTCGAGCGGCTTGGGGTGGCCCGGAGCCGGGCCGCCATGGAGCAGGCGGAACTGATTTTAGTCCTCTGCGACCGTTCGGCTCCCTTTACGCAGGAGGACCGGCAGCTTTTAGACCTGGCCATCAAACTGGCTCCTACCATCTTGGTTAGGTCCAAGTCCGATCTTTCCTCCGCTCACTGCGCTTCCCCTCTGCCCGACAGCCTGTCCGTTGTGGAGGTAAGTGCGAAGACCGGGCAAGGCTTACCCGCACTGGAGCGCGCGGTGGCCGCCCTGTTTCCCAGTCAACCCGAGGCCCCTTATGGCCAGCTTTTAACCAATCAGCGTCAAGAAGACGCCGCCCGTCGGGCCAGAACCGGCATTGTTCGGGCCAGGGAAGCACTGGAAGCCGGCATGACCCCAGACGCCCTTCTGACCGACGTGGAGGAGGCCCTGGCCGCTCTCGGGGAGCTCACCGGCCAGTCGGTTCGGGAGGACATTACCAACCGCATCTTTGCCCGATTCTGCGTGGGGAAATAAGAGCAGTTCGATTGGTTCTACAAAGGGTCGGCCCAATCAGGCCGCCCCTTTGGTTTCAAGCATGGATTTATCCCCGGATTGACGCACCGCCTCCCTCACCACAACTGCGCCACCTGGGTCCCGGTATAATACCAGGTCAGGATGTCTTGGAAGGTCTTCCCCTCCTCTGCCATGGCGTTGGCCCCATACTGGCTCATTCCCACCCCGTGGCCATAGCCGGTGACATTGAAGGTGAAGTTTCCTCCTTCCAACGTTACGGTAAAGGTGGCCGACCGCAGCGCGAACAGTGTGCGCACCTGGCTTCCGGTAAGGGTAACTCCTCCCACCAAAATGGAGGAGACCGTCCCCCCCTCGTCTCGGGTGGCCTCTCCAAACCACCCGGATGGATCGCCGGACAGGTCGGCCCCGGGGTATGCGGCCAGGACATCCTCCTTCACCTGCTGCGTGGTAAGGACTGCCTGGGTGTGGTAATTGGGCACTTCATCCCCCTCAATACTGTCTACGCTCTTCAAATAGTCTACCGAGTTGCCCCACACCTCTACCGCGTCCACCGTCTTGCCGGCAGCCGAGGAGAAAAACAACGCTTGGATGGGCTGGCCCTGGTAAAGGATTCCCAATCCATCCGTTTCTTCAATTGCCCGGGTAATTTTTTCCTCATACGCTTCTGCGTTTAATCCCCACCGCGCCTCTGCCGCCGCCCGCTCCACATAGGCCTGGCAGCAAGTACTGTCGGTACAAATATCCGCGTCTGGGTGCTTTTCGGTGGCGGAGTTTTGTTGAATTACGGTATAGGTTCGGGCAGCGCACGCTTGGGCCTTAAGCGCCTCTTCTTCAAAGGAGGCCGGCATTTCCGCCGCCACGACGCCCCACAGATAATCCTCCATTGTCAATTCCACAATGGTTCCGTCCGTCTGCTGCAGACGCACCGCTCGTCCCTTATCTTTAGAGGCCATGGTGGGTGCTACCCGGTCAATGGGCAGGGTGGTTTCCGTCTCCCCAGACTGTACTTCTTCGTTCTCCCCCGGATAGAGCGGCTGGCCGGAGATCATCAGCACCGGCAAAAAGAAAAGAACCGCCACCAGGATCAGCGCAATCACTACCACTTGCCGAGTGCCCAGCACCCCGAAGAATTCCACTCTTCTTCTCCGCAGCGTCATACCCTCCGCCTCCTTTGGTCTATATCAACAGCTTATGGGACGGGGGGATGGGTTATGCCTGGAACTTGTCCGGAGCTCATAAACCTAGTTTCCTTAATTTATTATGGGTCACGCTCTCTGCGGCCTGCCGCCATTCTCTGCGGAACCCGCTGCCAAATGAATCAAGGGCAGCGTTTAATCGGCGACAAAAAAACCACGGGCTTTGCCCGTGGTTTGAAACGTTCCGCTTCCTCTGTTCCGCCTGGAGCACATTTACCGGTATTTTACGGCAGTGCCGTAGGCGATGACTTCGGCCGCCCCCTGCATGACGGAGGAAGAGCCATATCGCATGTTGATCACTGCATCGGCCCCCAAAGCCTCGGCTTCGTCTACCATGCGCTTGACGGCAATTTGACGGGCCTCATTGAGCATTTCCGTATAGCTGGTGATTTCTCCGCCCACCAGGGTCTTCATCCCGGCCATAAAGTCCTTCCCGAAGTTCTTAGACTGGACTATGGTGCCCTTTACCACCCCCAGTACCTCAAATTCTTTTCCAGGGATATAATCAATATTGACGAGCAACATCGAATTCTCCTCCTTCAATTTCTTTTATGCGTTGTTTCAGTACGATCCATACAAGCAAAATGGTGATCAGGTTCACTGCCGCCAGCACAAGCAGCAGGGTATTCAGCCACACATACACAGTCTGTGTGCGCAGCCAAAGCAGCAGAAAAACGGAACCCATCTGGAACAGCGTGAACATAACAGCCCCCAAAATCGCCCCTTTTTTCCGCTTCCCGCTCTGTTTAATATTTTTCGGCTTCATCCTCCTCACCTCCCCGGACTTCCCGCCACCGCTGGATTAGCGCAACCACCACACCTACGGCGATGGCCAAGAAAACCAGCGCATAGACCACAACAAGACCAGTTTCGAATGCCTCGCTCTCTCCGCCGAAATAACTGATCAGCAGGCCCGCCGCAAGCAGCAACATGACCGCCGCTACAACCACGGCAGCCAGAACAGCACCGGTCAGTCCGTGTCCCTTAGTAGTTTTTCGCATCGTCTTCTTCTCCTTCCCGAATTTCTTTCAGTCGCTGATACAGTGCCAGCAGCACACCCAAAATGACCACCACCGGAATCGCGATTAACAGTACCATCAGCGGCATAGGCGGCGCTTCCGCCGGCTCCAAGGTAAACGCCCATACCATCAAAGCAATCACACCGGCCATCAAAGCAGTCATCAAAATAGCGACCACCGTGGGAGCCACATATCGGATACGCTTCATGTCCCCCACCTGCTTATCCTTAAATGTGGTGCCCTCCCGTTCCATGCGCTCCATTTCCTCCAGCAGGGCCGCGGCATCCAGAAATTCCAGCCGCTCCTCCCGGTTCTTCAGCTTGCGGCACAGCTCCATCGACTGCTCCAGGTTGCGCTGCTCCCGCTCCAAGGTAACCAGGTGACGGCGCATCCCGTCGGCCACGGTACTGCCGCCCTGCTGCATCCGCCGAATTTCCTCCAAAGGAAGCCCCAGCTTGCGCAGCAGCTTGATCTGCCTCAACGCGATCACTTCTTCCGGCCCATAGTCCCGGTAGCCGTTCTCACTGTTGCGCGAAGGGGAGAGCAGCCCCTGCTCCTCGTAAAAGCGGATGTTTTTTTTGGTAATGCCCACCTGGGCCTCTACCTCATTGATTTTCATATGCTTCATCCCCTTTTCTGCCTTGAGTGTACACCTTCCACAAGGGGGAAGGTCAAGAGAAATTTTAATTTTTTCTTGCGTGACTATAAGAGGCCCCGACCGCATTCCCGGCCGGGGCCTTTTGGTTTACAGCTTTTGAAATTGAGCCACATCCACCACAAAAACTGTGGCTCCGCCCACCTCTGCTTTGACAGGAGTATACCCCATACTCCACACCGGTACTCCTCCGGTGGAATGCGGAGGTACGATTTCCATCTCGCTGCGCCTGGCGCAGTTCTTTTTTAAAACCTCCATCACCTCTTCCACCTGTCCATCCTCAACCCCGATCATCAAGGTGGTATTGCCGTCCCGCAAAAATCCTCCAGTGCTGGCCAGCTTGGTGACGCCAATGTGCCGCTGGATCAGGTGATCGATTGTATCGTTGGCATCTTTGTCCCGAATCACTGCAAACATCAATTTCATGTTGCCTTCCTCCCATCGTCGTGCCGCATCCTTCCGCAGGAGCTTACACTCCCTCTGGCGATTTCCTTTCCTGCGTACTTCCGTTCTGGTATCACAGTTCTTTCTCAACAGATTGTTCCATCCGGTTGGTTTGGCAGAATCTCACAGACCGTAAGCTGATCCCCTTCCACACGGAAGCGGACCTCCAGCCCTGCAAAAACCATGCCGTAAACACGCTGGGGATCGTCCTGGTAGGAAGGCCGCGGATCCTGCGCCAATACTCCTTCCAGTGCCGCCTGTTTCTCTTTGGGGACCACGTCGAAAAGCGCTGGTGGGATATTCACATTCAGGCTGCCCCTCTTGGGCTGGGCGGCAAAGCCCCCAAGGGCTTCCGGCTTACAGTCGGCGTAGGGCAGGTATGGTTTGATGTCATAGATGGGCGTGTCGTCCATCAGATCGGCCCCCGCCACCCGCAGAATAGGGCCCTGGGCTGTGTGCAGATCGATTCCGGTCAGCCGGACACAGCTCAAGCCAATTGGGTTTGGGCGAAAGGGCGAGCGTGTGGCAAAAACGCCCAGCCGCTGGTTGCCCCCCAGCCGGGGCGGACGCACTGTGGGGGACCACTCATCCCGCTTGGCTTTGGAAAATTCCCAAATCAGCCACAGGTGTGAAAATCCTTCCAAGCCACGCAGCGCCGCCTCATTCCGATATTCCGGCTCAAAAATGATCCGCGCCTCCAGCTCCTCCACCAGACCGCTCTGTCGGGGGATGCCAAACTTAGTCGGGAAGTCGTTACAGATGCTGGCAATGATATGCATTTGTGCGGTTTGCCTCATCATCGCGCCCCCTCGTCACAGATGGCTGACCACCGTCAACACACCGGAAATTCCAATGAAGATATAGACACTCTGCTTCATGCGTTCCATATCAATTCGGTCCAGCACTCGCAGTCCTGCTAGTTTCCCCAACTGAATTCCAACGATTCCAACGAGGGTAAACGGCACTAATTCCACCGTATAAATCCCATGGTAAATTCTAGCAATGGTGTTCACAGTATTTGTGATCAAAAATAAAAACTGCAGGTTGGCAACATAGCTCTCTTTACTCTTGGCCGACGCCAAAAAATAAATGGCTACCAGCGGTCCACCTACTCCAAACAGTCCGCCGCTGACCCCCGCCGATGCCGCGCACAACACGGTACAAATGGGTCCTGGATGAAAAGCCAGAGATTTTGATAAGAGCAGGTAATAAAGGGACAGCGCAACCAAAAATAACCCAAAGGCCAAAGAAAGCACATTCAGATCCAGTGCACCGGAAAAAGAAATGATCACCGTGCTCACAGATATGTAAATCACCGCCACGGGGATCGTCTGCCGGTAATCCACCTGCTTTCGAAAGCGCCAGGCCAGCCCTGCTGACAGGCTCAGTGCAACCACAGAAACAACGGCCGGGGCATGAAGCATATCGAAGAAATATGAGATCCCCAACAGCATCATGACCGCAGACCCAAACCCGGTGACCGATTGAATGAACCCCGCTGCAACGGCAGAGAAAAAAACAGCAAACCAGATCATTATGCGCAGCTTCACCTCATTCCTGCAATGGAACCCTTGGTACACCCTTCCTTATCTCGTGTCGCTTCACATTATACACATTGTTTTGCCTCTTTGCAAGGCAATCTCGGTGTGCCTTCCATTCCATCCGCATGTGAGTCCAGCATAAATCCCTACCGTCGCCCCTGCCCTATCCGACAGACGGTGTCCCCATCGTTCCCTTCCGCCTGTAAAAAAACAAAAGGCCCTCTCTCCCGGGTAAACCGAAGAGAGAGGGCCTAAGCTTATGTACTTTGTGCCGAGCGAGATCCGTTTTTGGAAACTTTTTCTGCAGCACCGTTGAGGAAATAAAGTGCCATCCAGCAGCCCACGTGGGAAGCTGTCTGCAAACTGTTGGTCTCGGGATAAATCTCCACGAAGTCTAGTGCATTGGCGCCGGCCTTGCCACATTCATGTACCATCATCATCAGTTCAAAGGACGTCAGACCACCCATATCCTGGGGGCCCTGTGGCATACAGGATGCGTCGAGAGCGTCAGCGCAGATGGTCACATACATGACCTCGGTGTCCTTGGAGGCAACGGCAAGTGCTTTCTTAATGGAAGCTTCCCAGCCTTCCTTTTTGACCTCCATGGCGGGGATCATGGTCGCGCCGAACTTTTTCGCGTTGTTTCCCTCACCCTGATGGTTCCTGGGGCCGCGGATCCCGATGTGAACGATTTTGGTGGGGTCCATATTGGGATCGTGATACAGATTATAAAAGGGGGAGCAACGGGAATAAAGATCGTCACCGAAATTGGAGTAGTTATCCAGATGGGCGTCGAAATGCAGCACACCCACTTTTTTGGGGTGACGCTTGGCCAGCTCGCTGACGGTTGGGTAGGAGATAGAGTGGTCACCGCCGAATACAATGGGGATGGCGCCCGCATCAATAATCTCACCGAACTTTTTGCGGATCTCGGCAAATGTAAAGTCGTAATTGCCGTTTTGCACGGGAATATCGCCGTAATCGCCGCCCTTGAGATAGGCGAAGGAATCAAGGTCGAATTCGGGCAGATAACCGGTATAGCGGATGGACGCGGAGCGGATGGACTTAGGGCCCTCCGTGCAGGAGGAATAGCCGCCGATGGTGCAGCCCCCCTCCCAGGGCACGCCCATTACCGCAACGTTCACCTGCTTGAGGTCGTCGCTGTTTTCAATGATCGGAAGATTCAGAAAAGTGGGCACACCGCTGTAAATATTGGTGGGCAGGAAAGAAGGATCGTATATTGTTGGCTTACTGTCTTTCATTACTTACTCCTTTTCAATCTGTTGCAACAGCAGAAAAACGTCTTGAAAAGACATCTATTTTTAAAATACGGACAGCACGCTGCTCACACCGATGATCAGGGAAATGGCGAACACACCGGTGCCCAAGACGACCTGAAGCATGTTGTTCTTGTACTGCCCCATGACACGGGTTTTGCTGGCCAGATACAGCAGGGTAAGGACACTGACCGGCAGGAACACACCGTTGACGGCCTGGGCCGTCATGATGATGGCCACGGGGTTGAACCCGGAAGCGGCGATAAAAATACCAAAGATGATGACGGACAGGAAGCTGGCGAAGTAGCGTTTGTCGCTTCTGTCAAGCTTCCAGCCAAACAGAGTGCCCATCACGTAGGAGACGCCCAGGGGAGTGACCACGGCGGAGGACACGCCGGCGGCAATCAGACCAATGGCCAGGAAGGGAACCGCAAAATCACCCAACAAGGGCTTCAGCTGCTCTGCCATATCAACGGCGGAGTTGACCTCCATCCCGTACATAACGGTGGCGGAGGTGATCAGCACCGCGGCGGTGATGAAGCCACCGATCGTCATGGAGACGCGAACGTCAAAGTTCGCCAGGGGAATCTGCTCAGGATCTTTCCAAGTCTGGTGAGCGCTGGTGGCGTGGATGAACAGGTTGTAGGGGACCACGGTGGTGCCGATCAGGGCCACGCAGGTCATAATGGCGCCAGCCGGCACGTGGGGGACCAGACCGCTGCACACAGCGCTCAGGTCGGGCTTGACCACAAACATGGTGATCAGAAACACCACCGCCATGACGGAAACGCAGACGGTCAACAACTTTTCCAGATACTTGATTGCGTTACTGTGTCCGCTGATGAACAGGATACAAATGCCCCAGATAGGAGCAATGATGTGAGAGGGGATGCCGGTCAGCGCGGAAAGGCCGATGGCGGTTCCGGTCAGATCGCCGCCCATGTACGCATAGCCGCCCAGGGCGATGGGGACCGCCACCATAAACATGGCAAAATACCGCAAAGCCTTATGATTTTTAAACTCGTCCAGCAGGTTCTCACAGATACCCTGGTGGGTGACGATACCCAGACGGGCCGCCATACCCTGCATAACAATGACCGCGATGACGGAGAATACGATACACCATAGCAACTGATAGCCGTAGGTAGCGCCGGCCTTTGTGGAACTGGTAATCGTACCTGGCCCAATAAAGGAACCGACAACCAACAGTCCAGGGCCAAGCGCCTTGAACTTTTCTTTCAACGTGTACTTTTTCATCTATATTTCTCCTCTCGACTACGAATGTGTTGGATTGCGCGTTGCCTGGGAATCAAAATCCCGCTTGGTGCGTTGCCGACACAGTATGTCCTTATCGCCCTCCCGCATTATGTTATTATGTCAAACACCATTTGATCATGTCATATAATAATGCCATCATTTGTTATTGTCAATCAATATTGTAATTTTTTTGATATTGTCAAACGGATAATGGTTCTAATTGAGAATGGCGTTTGACAATCTCAAAAATCTCTGGAAATTTCCAATTTTCTATAGTATAATATGGAAAACAGATTTCCGGAAGTTCCGCGGAATGCCAGGAAGGAGGGCATGATTACTGCATGCAGCAAAAATCAGGAAGAAGTATTCAATCCGTGCAGCGTGCCATTGATATCATCAATTGCTTCGACAGCATCAATACGGAGCTCACCCTCGGCCAGATCAGTTCAATGCTGAATCTAAACAAGAGCACGGTTCATGGTATTTTGAATACACTGTATCAAAACGACTTTGTCCGCCAGACGCCATCTGGTCACTATATGATGGGCTCCTACTTCGTCCGCAGACTCGGCTCAACAGACGCATCTATCCGTACGTTGATGAAGGCGAAAGCTCGGGACGGCATGACCCGTATTGCGAACAAGTACGGTGCCAGTTGCGGCCTGTTCATGCTGGATCTGGGCGAACTGGTCCTGGTCAACCGGATCCAGCCGCAAAATGAGTCCTACGCCATTATAACGTACACCACTTATATCCAGCCGCTGTACTGCTCCGCCTCTGGTAAGATCCTTTTGGCGAGCATGGGGAAAGAGGAACTGGACAAGTATCTGAGTACCAACCCGCTTGTTCCGCGGACGGAAAAAACCATCACCAGCCAGCATAAACTGATGGACGCCCTTGAGGCCGTACGCCGGGAGGGCTATGGGATTGAAAATGAAGAACTTGGCCAGGGCGTATACGCGCTGTCAGCACCAATTCTCAGTAAAGAGGGTAAATTGTTTGCCACAGTCAGTGTGACCGGCCTGACACTTCGTATGCGCTCGAAAACAGACGTCATTGTCGCCGATTTGAAAGCCCTTTCACAGGAAATCTCCCAACATCTGTTTTAATGAGCATCAAATGAGCCCTCCGATAAACCGGAGGGCTCTTATTTTGTGTAAAACTATCAAATGCACAGGAGATTTATCATGAAATTTTCCACTTGTAATCCTAGTTTCATTTCTGTTAATATGATATTAGCAAACATTTATTTGTTAATGTCAAACACCATTTGAGATAAGTGTGCTGCAGCCTGGCTGTCCCGCCATCACTACTGGGCGCAGTATGACGGGAAATCCAGCCGGGTAAAGACTGCCGTATGGCCCCCTTACTAAAGAAGCTGCGAATATTTTTTAAGGCAACTATGGAAACGTTTGATGTCACGTGTGTTTTATCGCCGGCATCAGACGGATCCGCGATCACAAGATTGAGCCCTCAAGCCGGACGAGATCCTTACCGATGCCCACACACAGGCCGTTAAACCTCCCGCTGAAGCAGACCTGTGTTTCTTTTCCTGCACAACTGTTCGTTCGGCCGAAATCCACGAGGAGCTGTCAAAGATTCTGGGCCGGGCACGCATCACCAGCGACCAGTGTGTGATTGACGCGATCAAGTCACTGGATTGACCTGGCTTCCGCGCCTGTGGGGCATATTTACAATTATATAGGAGGATCCTTTTGGAATGAATGCGAACGCAAGCAATATTATAAACCTGATCCGTGAGCAGGGTATCAAAATGGTGGACTTCAAAATGGTGGACATCAACGGGCAATTCCGCCACGTCACCATTCCGTCGCAGAACTTCACGGAGGAAATCATGACCAACGGCATCGGCTTTGATGCCTCCAACTACGGCTATGCGGTGGTGGAAAAGAGCGATATGGTATTCATCCCCGACCCGGACACTGCTGCCTTAGATCCCTTCTGTGAGATCCCTACCCTGTCCATGACCGGCAACGCCATGATCATCGACTATCCCGAAAACCGTCCGCTGCCCCAGTACCCCCGGAACATCGTATTGGCAGCTGAACAGTACATGAAGGACACCAGAATCGCGGACACCATGTTAATCCTTCCGGAATTCGAGTTCTATCTGTTCGACCAGGTGGGCTGGGATGTACAGCCAAACAACATCAGCCTATTCCTGGACGCCAGCCAAGCCCACTGGAACAGCGGCGTGGAGGGCCAGGGTTGTGTGGTCCCCACCCAGAAGGCCTACCACATCGCCAAGCCTTACGACCAGAGCTACGAGTGCCGTAGTGAGATGTGCATGCTGATGGAAGAAGCGGGGATCCCCATCAAGTATCACCACCCCGAGGTGGGCGCCTCCGGCCAGTTCGAGATCGAGCCCAAGTTGGGGCAGATGTCCAAAATGGCGGATAACACTATGACCATCAAGTATATCATCCACAACACCGCCATGAAGTACGGCAAGACCGCTACCTTTATGCCCAAGCCCATCTACGGCGAGTCCGGAAGCGGTATGCACGTGCATATGCTGCTGCTGAAAGACGGCAAGCCAGTGTTCTCCGACGACAACGGTTACTCCCACCTAAGTCAAACGGCCCACTACTTCATGGGCGGTCTGCTCAGACACATCGCCTCCCTGTGCGCCATCACCAACCCCAGCACCAACTCCTTTAAGCGTCTTGTCCCCGGCTTTGAGGCCCCCGTTACCGTGGGCTATGCCACCTCCAACCGCAGTGCCGTCATTCGTATCCCCGCCTACGCGAAGTCTCCCAACCTGCGTCGCTTTGAGCTGCGCAACCCAGATGCCACCTGCAACCCCTATTTCTGCTATGCCGCCATCCTCATGGCAGGTCTGGACGGCGTGAAGAACCGGATCGATCCCCACGAAAACGGCTGGGGACCCTACGACATGAATCTGTTCGCCCTGCCGGAAGAGGAGAAGGCCAAACTCAAGAGCCTGCCCACATCTCTGGACGCCGCGCTGGATGCCCTGGAGGCCGACCATGAGTACCTCACCGCCGGCGGGGTGTTCCCCGAGCACCTGCTGAAAAATTTCATCGCCGCCAAGCGAGAGGAGTGTGGCAATCTGGCCGCTATCCCGCATCCCGCTGAGTTCGACCGCTACTACAACCTGTAAACAGCCAAATAAACGCCGCGCTGACGATCTGTCAGCGCGGCGTTTTATGCGGTCTGCATTGAATATTACCGCCGTCCTCGGCAGTTCCAGCGCCGATAGAAACGGATTGCCCAATCTTTCTTTGTCTAAAGCAATATGCTCCAAAACGGCAAAAATAAAAAGTCTTGAAACTTCTGTAGTTTCAAGACTTTCTGGAGCTGCTACCCGGATTTGAACCGGGGACCTCATCCTTACCAATTACTTTTAAGGCATTTTTCAATTTTACGTCTTGTCCTGTCTTGCCGTCTCTTTCCCTTGCGGCACTAAGGATAGCGGTGTTTTCCTGTTGTCCCTTGCCGTATCCTCACATCCCTTATTTTGAACTTTTTTTAGGGGGCCGTCTGGGTTTTGTCTGGGTTTTTTATTTAGCCGGTACAACTGACCTCATCTCTCTGAGCCAAAAACCCAGACATGAAACACACGCCCTCTTTCTGGTCAAGGCTGGCCCAGGCTCTCATGCGACAGCGTTGTCGCATTTGGATTAGTGGCCCTGACAAATCCGCAGGCGCTTGCGGATTTGGGATGTACCCCCGCCGCCCCGCAAATACGCCACTGGTGGCGGATTTGATCACAAGCCCTGGCAAATCCGCAGGCGCTTGCGGATTTGGGATGTACCCCCGCCGCCCCGCAAATACGAAACCGGCTGCGGATTTGATCACAAGCCCCAGCAGATCCCAGCAGCGCGGAAAGCAGCAAAGAAGGCCGGGGGATCACTCCCCGGCCTTCGCTCTGTCCCGCTCCATGGTCTCCTCTATGGCCCGACCTATGAAAGCGTTCACGCTCTCACCCTGGGCCGCTGCGTGGGTCTGTATGGTCTCCTTGTAACCCTTTGGCAATGTAAGATTGACCCTATCATAGTTGTTTGTAATGTACTTATTCGTTGCCTTCTGCTGCGCTTTTGAAACTGGCATATTTGTACCCCCCGTGGTGCCCGATGTTTGCGGGCATCTTTCCTATTATGGCTTTATTATACCACGCTTGTCTATTTGTGTAAATATATATCTTCAACAAATCTACTTGCGCAAATATGTATATACTCACAATTTACATATTTACGCAAATATATTATAATAAGACCATAGCAAAGGGGAACACCCCCAGCGGATCAAGTGAAGGTGGACGGATCAAACCAAGAACACCACGGAAGACCGGGAACGGATACGGAATAGACCACTGAGCAGAACGGCAGCTCTGTAAGGCCCCCCGGCACTTGTCCCAAATCACCTTGACAACCGAATACCGGCACCGCTATAATGACAGCAAGGAGTGATGCAGATGGACAAGGAGCTTCTGGAGGCTATCGGCCAAATGATGGACGAAAAGCTAAAGCCGATCCACGAACGGCTTGACACCATGGAGGACAAACTGGACGGGCTGATTGAGGCCCATGAGGAAACCCGTAGCGGGGTAAATTCCCTGCTGGAATGGGCTGAGGAGTGTGGCAACGTTATTAAATTCCCGCTCCCCAAGGTAAAATAATCATCTGACAGGCGGTGCCGGTATCCGGTGCCGTCTTTTATTTTTCTGAGAGGAGTTTAAGCCATGAGCGCAAACGAATTGGAACTTAAAATCCGGGAGCTGCGCCAGCTCCAAGCCCTGATTGAGGAGGCCCAGGCAGAGGCCGACGCCATCCGGGACGCCATCAAGGCCCATATGGGCCCCGCTGAGGAGCTGAGGGCCGGAGAGTACCGCGTTACCTGGAAGGCCGTCAAAGCCGCAAAGCTAGACACCAGCGCCCTCAAGCGTGCCCTTCCCGATGTGGCCCAGGCTTTCACACGGGAGACCGTCACCCGCCGTTTCTGCGTGGCGTAAGAGGCCCCGTGCTCTCACCCACAGCCCCCCAGGTGCCCGCTTTGGAGCGGGACCCATGAGAACCCATGCCCCAGGCTCCCGCGTGTGTGCCCCCGCACACGGGCAGTCCTGGGGCCTCTTGTCTGGTATGCCTGCGGTCAAGCCTCCCGGATTGTTTAGCCCCTTTTGTGGGCATCCCCTTCCCCTCGGCTGCGCCGTGGGGAAATTTTTTCGCGCAAAGGATAGCCTGCGGTCTTGCGCCCGGCCATTGAAACTTTCCTGGGCCGGGGGGAGGGGGAAGAGGCCGTAGGCCTTCCCGCGTGCGCCTGTGCGCTATGCCCACACACGCCCACGCCCAAGGGTCCCGGTGCTCCGCCCTTCCAGCGGGGTTAAAACACGCCCGGTTTTCTCCTGGTTTTTGCCCCATCTCCCGCAAATCCTGATGCGGGATTTTTTCTTGCACACGAGGAGGCCTACGGTCTCCCGCCCATGAAGCCAAAACTTTTTCGAGGCGGGGGGTGGGTTTAGGCCGTAGGCCTCCGCGCCCGCACCCTGGCACGTGCCCCCACAGGCACACGCCCGCACCCAACCGCGCATACGTAGCCAGCCCGCCAAAACACCCTACCGAAACGAGCTGTTTTCACACGTTTTCCGGCCTGTTTTTCCGCTTGCGTGCTGGGTCACCCGTGAGCAATAGGCAGACAAGCACCCGCGCCGCCTGCCGTCTCCCACACCCGGGGCAGGCAGTTGCCACCGCTGTCTCCCGGCCCGATCTCCACCACGCTTTCATGCTTGCAGCGCCGACAGAACAGCACCAGCCCCTGCGCCCTGGTCTCCTCCGTCAGCTTCAGCAGCTTCCCGCACCGGCACACCGGGCACATGACCCACGCCGCCCCCGTGGTCACCTTGCACCTTAGCGCCCCTACTGTCTTGCTCATTCAAACATCCCCGTTTCTATTTTTCACGCCCGCCGCCGCTCGGGCGCGTTTTGTTGATCCCTGTTACCAGCATAGCGCACACCCTACCCCGAAACAAGGGCGTTTCCCTTCTTTCTCTAGGGCCTGACCGAAAGATATATATACTTACAAGTAAGATATAGAGACCTCCGCCGCCTCAAAATCTTCTCCCTTTGGGCGGCTGCGCCGCTGCCTCCATGGCGGCACCCGGTATTTGACATAGCTGTAACTTCCGTACTCCGTGGCCTTCTCCTCCCGCTCCAGAACAAAGCAGCCGGGCGGCACCGCTAGGGCCGTGTCCTCTGACACAAAGCAGCTCTCCACCCTTGGCTCCTCCAGATTTCGGCTCCTGGTCCACATCTGAGCCCCCACTGGGCGGCCCTCCAGGCTCTCCTTGGTCATGTATCGGGCCAGCGTTTCATAATCCCGGTCCCGCACATAAACAAGGTCTACAAGGTCCCCGTAGGGCCACAGGCTGCGTATGGTTTCGATGTCCCGCTCCGTGGCGTTGATTACAAGATGGTGGTGCAGGCGGTGTTCCCCGTGCTTTCCCTCGGTGGTGTAGATGTATTTCAGCCCCTGCCCCCGCGCCTTGCGGTGGGCCCTGAGCTGCTTGAGGAACGTCCGCACGTTCTTTACCGCCCCGGCCCGTTTGGCCGGTAGATCAGTGTCCCGATAGGTCAGCGTAAGAAACAGATCCCGCCCCACAAAGTTGGCTGCCAGCAGCATTTCCAGCCGCCCCTTGGCGCTCTTGTCGTTCATGGCCTTCTGCGCGGCGGTGGTCATGCGCGACTTTTCCGCCCTGGCCCGCTCCCCGTCCCTGGGCTCCGGGGCCGTGTATAGAATTGTCTTGACGATGTATCCCGCCGTGATGGTCTTTTTCCGCTTTGCCATTTCGCCGCACCTCGTTTTGAGAATAAAAAAGAGCCGGAGCAAAGGCACCTTGGAGCGGGAGCAGCTGCTCCCGCCCGGTCACCGTTGGCTCTGGCTCAGGCGCGGCCCGGAAGGCTCCGGGACTGGCTCAGGCGCTGGCACATGTATGCTCTTGCCGTCAGTGTAGGCACCGGGAGTCTCCCGGCTCTATATCCTGCACCGGCCTCTAAGGGCTCTGGCATGTTTTGTCAGTTGGAGCCGTCCGGCCCCAGAAGGTCCACCCCGTTCAGGGGAAAGCGGAAATACCTTCCCACGCTAGCCCAGTTAATTGGTTCACTCCAAACCCCGTCATGATCCAGCTGGATCACGGCTTCTTTCTTAGCGTCTACGATGCCACCGCCAACCTCAAAAAGCCCTTGGCAATAGACCGGCTGACCGTGCATCTGCATAAGATGGAGCGGGGTTAAGGCTGGATTCTCCATGCGGAGCGCCGCATACCGCAGGGCCTCCAGCCCAAGGGCAACCATGCCTTTCTCCGGCTCTTCCTTGGCCAGGGCTCCCAGCGCCTTATAATACTTCACGGCGGCCCGGTACTCTGCTTCTGTATGTGTTAAATATGTCATGCTGTGTATGCTCCTTTCTTCTCTGGCCGAATCAGGCCAGCCGATGGGGACCAGACCCGCCCGCACGGGACAGGCACCCGCCCCGCCTCCAGCGCCTGCCCCATCAGAAGGGCCGACAGCGCCGCCATGCCGTCCGGCTGCACCTGTTCCACCGTCACAAGGCCATAGTCCCACAGCTCCCCCAACACTGCGCCAGGGGCCCCGGAGAGGCCCAGCACCACCCGATGGACCGGGTAGCCTCCCACGCTCTTCTCCCGCTCCGTGGCGCGGATATAGGGCAGGCGCTGGCCCTGCTTGTCCCGCACACACCGGAGCCAGCCCAGGAGCTGAAGCTCCGCCAGCCTGCGCGGAGGCACCGGCCCGGAGGAATAGGACAGGGTCACCAGCTGGGCCCCGTCCCGGAAGTTGGCCCCCAGCAGCCCCTCCAGCTTCGCGCGGGAGGCTCTAAGATTAAGCTGCCGCCGACCGGCGCGGGTCTCTTTCCCTCTGTGTCCCATGTGCTGCGCCTCCTTACCGGAGCGGGACAGGCCTACTTGTCCCACTCCTATGCTTTATGTATGGCTATCCCTCAACAGGCCGCCACAGCGCCCGCTATATACCGCTTCATAGGCTAGGCCGCTTTCTCCATCCACTTCGCCGCCAGCGCTTTCACCGCTTCATAGGGCGGACATTCCCGCCCCGGTGGCGTTATGGAATCAAATTCCGCAAAAAATTGTGGGCGCTTCACTCCCAAAGCAATCCAAGACAGCACCTCATTCAGCCGCTCCTTGCTCAACGTTCCAAGTAGTTTGACAAGCTCCCGCTCCCGCGCTTCGCCTATTCTCATGCCTGACACTCCCCTTCCTGCCCTCGCATGGCCTCCATAGAAGGAAAGCACACACGCATGTGAAAGGACGTTTCCCCGGTCTCATAGTTATCTGATCCGTAGGAGCTGATAGCCTCACTGGGGACGATCCCCGACAGGCTGCGCCGGATCAGGGCGGCCAGCTCACTCCCGCTGATGCTAACTTGTTTTTCCATTTGACATTCTCCCTCTGCCCCGGTAAAATAGGGGCGTGAAATGGTTGCATGACTGCTCTGTTTTACCCGCCGCCCCGGTGTTGCAAGCGCTGGGACGGCTTTCTTTTTGCCCTGCCTGGGCCTTTGTGACGTTTGATGGAGCGGGACAACCTGCCCCCTCCGGGGGCCGTGTCGGGCCGCTGGCCCCTCCCGCTCCCGTCCTTTGGTTATGAATGCCTTCATCCCTGCGCCCGCCGCCGTCCGGCTGTTCGAATGTCCGTGACTGCTGCCGGGTGATCCCCTGGGCCTGTCTCTCCCGTTCCCTCTGGGAGCGCCCCCAGGCTGCGGAGCAGGGCGGGCACGTTGATGTAGTAAGTTCCCCCGCTCTTCACATGGGGCACCGTCCCGGCCTTGCAGCCGCCCCGCAGGTAATACATGGAAAGCCCCGTGGTTTTGCACGCCTCTTGGATCTTCTGGAATGGAACTTGTTTTTCCCTTGCCATAGTGGTTCCTCCTTCTGTGCGCCCGAATCGGGCGCTTTTTTATTGGGCTTGTCCGGCTTCCGGGGTTGGTGCCGCAACGGCTGAAACGGCGCGGGAGCCTGCCAATTCATCCACGGAGCACCCTAACAGCATTGAGAGCGCCAGCAGCTTTTTTACTGTCGGGGTCCGTTTCCCGGACTCATACTGTGAAATCGTGTTCTGGGCCACATCAAGGGCACCGGCCAGCTCCGTTTGCGTAAGGCCTGCCGCCTTGCGGCATTGTTTAATCTTTTCTGCAAGCATTTTTATCCTCCAATTATCTCATATAGTTATTCAATCACTATATGCGATATATTACCACAGTTACCGCTTCCTGTCAATCCCATTTCGTTATTTTACTCTATTGACTATAATCTCAAATGGTGATATAGTCTTGGTGGAGATGTGAAAGGGGGGTTATATGAAACGTCTTGCAAAACTGCGAGCCCGTAAAGGATATAGCCAAGTACAGCTTGCAAAGCTAATTGGGGTTGCACAAAACACGATCAGCAACTGGGAGAATGGAAAGAGAGAACCAAGTTGTGCAGAACTAATAAAATTATCCTTCCACCTAGATTGCACAGTAGATGAATTAATTGGGGCTACTGCTATTTCCCTTCACTTGGAAGATTTATTCTTAGATCCAGATAAGACAGAATTCTCAACTGCTCCCGATAACGACTATGACCACTTCCCCTATCTTCCCATCGATAAACTTTCTCCAATTGAGTTGAAAGAACTACTTGAACAATTGCACCAAGTTCTGGATAGAATTTCTGCAACTTCATCTGACCCAGATGATTTGACACACAGCGGGATACTCCTTATGCAGAATTTTTTAAAGCTCAATCAGACTGGACGGGTAGAGGCTACAAAACGGATTCAAGAACTCACTTTTATTCCAGATTACTCTTTTACCAAATCAGAATAGCCCCTAAAAAGTAAAACCCGCCTGGAGCAGCCACTCCAGACGGGTAAGACGCAACAGACCCAGCACGCAAATACAGGCCCTGTTTGCCCTTTTATTGTACCACATGGGGCCCGGAAAGGAAATGATTTTATGCCATCTATCCGGGAAAGAACGAATAAAAACGGCTTGCCATTCTATGAAATCCGGGTCAGCCGTGGGCGTGGCTCTGCCCCTCTCTCCATGCGCTGGTATCCCCCGGAAGGCTGGGGCCAGCGGGCCATAGATCGGGAGCTGTCCAAGGTATCCGCAGACTTTGAGCGCCGCTGTCAGGCCGGGGAGATCATCAGCCGGTCCGAACAGCAGGAGCGGGACCAGGACGCCAAGCGTGAGGCCGCTAAGGTCCAGACCCTGCGCGAGTACGGAGAAAGCGTGTTCATGCCCTCCAAGTCTATCTCCATGGCAGAGAACAGCCGGAGCAGCTTCCAGGGCTTCCTTGACCGCTGGATTTACCCGGCCCTGGGTGATCTGAAGATGCCCGACATTACCCCCTCCAATATCTCCGCCCTGCTGCTGTCCATGCAGGCCCAGGGCAAGGCCCATGCCACCGTGATTAAGTGCTATACCATCCTCAACGGCCTATTTAAAATGGCCTACCTCTCCGACACCATCCCCAAGAATCCCATAGACAAGGTAGAGCGCCCCCGCGCCCGGAAGGACGAAACCAAAGAAACAGCGGTGGAGGCGTACACCGTTCCGGAGGTCCGGCAGATCCTGGCCGCCCTGGACAAGGAGCCGCTGAAATGGCGGGCCTTCCTCCGGCTACTGATTGACACCGGCATCCGGCGCGGCGAGTGCTCCGGCATCAAATGGGAAAACGTGAACTTCCGGGATAACTCCATCACCATTGCCGGAAACCTGTGTTACACCCCGCAAAAGGGCGTGTATCTGGACACCCCCAAGAATGGCAAGTCCCGCACCGTGGACGTGGACCCGGAGATTATGGCTCTGCTGCGCTCCCTGCGGGAGGAGCAGGCCCAGCAGTCTATTAGCACCTATGTTTTCACCCAGGACAACAGCCCGGAGCCCATGCACCCGCAGTCCCCCACCCGCTACATGAAAAAGTTTTCTGCCCGGTACCATGTGCCCGACCTGCACCCCCACAAGCTGCGACACACCTTTGCCAGTATCGCCATCACCAGCGGGGCCGACATCGCCAGCGTGTCTGAGAAGCTGGGCCACAGTGACAAAGCTGTCACGCTGCGCATGTACACCCATGCCGATCAGGAGAGCATGAAGCGGGCAAGCCAGATTTTCCGGGACGCACTCAAAAATGACATGAAAAAAGCCGGGCAGGGTTGACCTGTCCGGCGTGTTTTTTGGGGCCCGTCTGGGTTTTTGTCTGGGTTTTTTCTGTGCGCGATCCGCTGGAATAAAAAGTAAAAACCCCGGAGCTGTTGAGGCTCTAGGGTTTCATGTGGAGCTGCTACCCGGATTTGAACCGGGGACCTCATCCTTACCAAGGATGCGCTCTACCAACTGAGCTATAGCAGCATACTGTTCCCTCTGTCAGGGAACTATGTAAACAGGCTTCCCTTCAAGCTT
>JBFWME010000014.1:0-6925 GCA_050251755.1 Lawsonibacter sp.
GTCGGCCAAACCCACCCAGGAAGTAGCAGCCGCCGGCGACGAAAATGGCAAAGATGGTGGAGATGACCATGCCGGTGTCAATGGCCTTCTCGTTTTTGATGGCGTAAAACTTCTGAACCATTTGGGGTAGGCCCCAGGTGCCAAGAGACGTGAGCAGAACTACCCCCAGCAGGTTCAGCGGATCGGGACCGAAAAAGGAGGCAAAGATGCCCGGGGCCTCAGAAACTGCGGGATCACTAACCTGGGCCAGGCCCTGAAGCGCGGCGAGAAAGCCCCCCTGGCTATGGAGAACTGCGGCGATGACGGCCACAATTCCAAAAATCATAATAATTCCTTGAATAAAATCATTGATGGCGGTCGCCATGTAGCCGCCGGCAATCACGTAGATGCCGGTGAGCACCGCCATGGCGATGACGCAGACGGAGTAGTCAATGTTAAAGGCCATTCCGAACAGGCGGCTCAGGCCGTTGTATAGGCTGGCCGTATAGGGGATCAGGAACACAAAAATAATGACAGACGCGGCAATTTTCAAAGACTTTGAGCCAAAACGCCGGCCAAAGAACTCGGGCATCGTGGCGCTGTCCAAATGCTGCGTCATAATGCGGGTGCGGCGGCCCAGCACCGCCCAAGCCAACAGAGAGCCCAGCAGTGCGTTGCCGATCCCGGCCCAAGTGGCGGCGATGCCGTATTTCCAGCCAAACTGCCCGGCGTATCCCACAAATACCACGGCGGAGAAATAGGAAGTACCATAGGCAAAGGCGGTAAGCCACGGGCCAACGGAGCGGCCCCCAAGCACAAAGCCATTGACGTCGGTGGCGTGCTTCCGACAGTACAACCCAATGCCCACCATAACGCCGAAGAAGGCCAGCAGGACCACGGACTTAATCACCATTTCGATCATTCCTCTCAAGTTTCCAACGATTTGTTGCTTTGCTGTGTTGAAGTTTAACGCAGAAAAGCGGCAAAGTCAAGAGAAACTTTTCACCGGCTGAGAAATTGGCCGCGGCCGGAGAACGCGCGGGAGGAATAGCCGGGGCCCAGGTTTCAGGAAAGAACGGCGTACAACCCCGACAACGCCAAAAGAAAAGCCAGATTTGCCGCCGTAAACCAGACCAGATACCGGCCTCGCAGATGGGTATGGCTCCGGGCCACATATTTGTAGGAAATCAGACTGGCCATGGAAGCAATGAGTGTGCCCAGACCGCCTAAATTCGTGCCAACCAGCAGAGAGTTCCAATTCCGGGTAAACCCGGACAGAAGCAAGGCGGCGGGGACATTACTGATGATTTGGCTGACCAGAACGGCGCAGCCAGCCTCGTGGTGGAGAAGAACGGCCTGAAAAAAAGCGGAAAACGTAGACAGCCGGCCCAGGTTGCCCACGAAAAGGAAAAAACCCACAAAGGTAACCAGCAAAGAGTAGTCCACCTGAACCAGGGTCGTTCGATCGGCAGCGGCCACTGACACCAATACGAACAGGCACAACACCCACACCGGCAGCCCCTTGGCCACGGCGCACAGGCAGGCGGCAAACAGCGCGCCGTATAACCACAGCCTTCCCCGGTCTACCAAAAAGGGCGCGGAATGGTCCCGCCAAGCGGGCGAGAGGGGGACGGACTTCACCAGGAGGAGGAACAAACCAAGCAGCAGAGCGGCCCCCAACGTCAGAGGGAGCATGGTTTGAAAAAATTCCCCCAGGCCCAGTTGGTAATGGGAGTACAGATACAGATTTTGGGGATTCCCAATGGGGGTAGCCATGCTGCCCAGGTTGGCCGCAATGGTCTGCATGGACACCACCGGAATCAGCCGCGTCTCCTGCCCCGCCAGCTTGAGAACCTCCAGTGCAAATGGGACAAAGGTGATCAGCGCCACATCATTGGTTACTGCCATACCGGTAAAAAACGGAAGAAACAGGAGAACCCCCTCCAATTGCCGGGTGGTGGCGGTATGTTCCAGCATGATCTCGCCCAGGCGGCGAAACAGCCCCAGTCTTTGGAGGCCCGCCATTACAACCATCAGGGAGAACAGCAGCCCAAGGGTATGAAAGTCGATGTAGGTCCAGTAGCGCCCGTCCGGAGGGATTAAAGCCATGGAGGCCAACGCCAGAATCCAGGCCACCGTCAGGACCGTCTCTCTCTTTGCAAATTCTTTGATTTTTGTCATCGTTCCCTCACCGCCGTTTCGCAGACAAACATGGTAACACAAAAGGAGTAAAATTACAAACAGGTTTTCGGGATTGAAAAGCCCCCCCTGTGCAGCCGTCAAAAAGGCCGGGGAGGCGGTATCCGCTCCCCGGCCGAATCACTTTATTTTTAATCCTTATGATTTTCGGGAACAGCTCCCGACTTATAGGCCTCCAGCAGGCGGCGCAAATCGTCGGCCTGGGCCTGAAGCTGTCGCCCAATATCCGTCTGCGCAATCCGCACCCGGGACTCCATCCGTTCGAAGATCAGAGAGTCGTTGGCAATGTCATGGTTGAACCGGATGGCCTCCTGCCGCCCTTCAAAGGGCTGATGAGAGACAATGCGGATGTTCCGGGAGTTGTAGATCAAGGTGTACCCCGCGATGCCCGAAGTGGGCTGGTATGCCTTGCAGAAGCCGCCGTCAATGACGATCAGCTTGCCGCCTCCCTTGATGGGGCTCTCCCCCTTTTTGGCCTTCACCGGGATATGGCCGTTGATGATGTGGCAGTGGGGCCCCTTCAGGTCGAACTCCTGCAAAATGGACTCACAGATCTCCGGATCCTGATACAGGGTATAGTAACAGTTTTTTGGCTCGGCCCAGGCCGACTCATCTTTGATGAGCCGACGCTCGAAGGTGGTCATCCGGTCCCGTCCGAAAATAGGGCTGTTTCGCCCCGCCCACAGCCACCAGAGGAAATCCATGCCAAACTGCCGTTCGGGAGAACCTGGCTTGTCATAATACGCCTTTCGGGCCGTCTTCTCCGCATAATCTAAAAATCCCTTCCCGCAGCGCTCCTTGCCGCCGATGGTAAACTTCAGGAAGGAGCCGTCCTCCGCCATGGGAATACAGCCATGGAACAGCAGGTTGCCGTTGAACACCTTGTACAACCCGCCCTTGGAGTATAAAAAGCGGATGTGCTTTTGAAGCTTTTCGCTGCGCCGGAAGGAAGCGGTAAGTTGGTCGATGACCTGGCTTTCCTCCGGGGTCAGAGCATAGGGATCCGCCGGATCCACAGTGGGGAAGTCGCAGTCCTCCAGGGGATAGGTCACCTCCCCGATGGTGACGGATTTGTTCTCATAGTCGATCTTATCCAGCAGCAGCCGGTCGGCCATGCCAAATTCCGGACAGCGGATGAGTTTTTGCCCCTCCAGCTTAAACAGAATAATGGTAATCGCCTTATGCATCCGGGCGGAGAGGAGCTTATCTTTCTCGGTGTACTGCTCGGCATCAAGGCCGGTGAACTTCACGGCAAACCGGTTGGTATCACAATCCTTATAAACCTCGTTGGCGAAGATGGACAGGGGCCGCAGCGAGATGCCGTACCCCGTCTCAATGACGTCCAGATTGTTGTAGTGAATGGAATTGGCCAGCACTGTGGCCACTAAGGTGCGGGAGCCGGATGCGGCACCCATCCACAAAATATCGTGGTTCCCCCACTGGATGTCCACGCTGTGGTAGTTCCGCAGGGAATCCATGATGATATCCGCCCGGGGACCCCGGTCGAAAATGTCCCCCACGATGTGGAGCCGATCCACCGCCATCCGCTTGATAACGCCACACACCGCCTCGATAAAGCTGGGGGCCTGGTCAATATCGATGATGGTGTTGATGATATTCTCGT
The DNA here is from genome assembly GCA_050251755.1 of Lawsonibacter sp. GTDB lineage: Bacteria > Bacillota > Clostridia > Oscillospirales > Oscillospiraceae > Lawsonibacter. Next base: position 3,803 of record JBFWME010000014.1, read on the forward strand.
AGTAATCCCGTTTATCCGCCTCGTCATAGTGGGTATGGAGCAGCTCGTCAATGATATAGGCATAGTCCTTCGGAAGCGCCTTTCTCACCTTGGACCGGGTGTATTTGGAGGAGACCCAGCGGCACACCTCAATGAGCCGATGGAGGGTAACACGGTACCACTCCCTCAAATCTTCGGTCTCCCTGCGGATGAGCTCCAGCTTCTCCTCCGGGTAGTAAATGAGGGTGGCCAGCTGATCTCGCTCCGCCCGCGGCAGACTGGGGCCGAACAGCTCGTCCATCTTCTCCTTCACCACGCCGGAGCAGGAGTTGAGAATGTGGAGAAACGCCTCATACTCCCCATGGATATCGGAAATAAAGTGCTCGGTGCCCTTTGGCAGGTTCAAAATAGCCTGAAGGTTAATGATCTCGGTACTGGCAGCCTGGACCGTGGGATACTGCTTTGCCAGCAGGCAGAGATAGCGCAGCTCCTCGGGCTGAAACATCTTCTTCATCTTCATGGCGGGCGTCTCCTTTTCCGGGCAGATGTGGAATCTCGATTCCGACAGGATCCAGTTCACTTTACAATTAATTTTACACCATTTCCTCAAGAAAAAAAGAGGGGAACTGGTAAAAAATCTATGCAAAAATTGACTAGTTTGCCCGTGTTCTGCAGACCTCAAGCACAAAAAAAGTCCCCGGCTGTTTACCTGCCGGGGGCTTTTTCGTCTCAGTCCGGAAGTACTATCTCCTCTTCCTCCTCCTCCAAACTGGGCTTGTGTGTCTGAATATAGTGCAGGTTATACATCTGCATTAGGGCAGCCACCAGCACAAACAGAGCGATCCACATTTCCAAATGTGCGGAGTATCGTGTCGATTCGTCCTCGGTTTTGCTCTCCTCCCAGGCGTTCAGGGCTATGCCAAAGAAAAAGGTCAGGGATCCTACAACGATGGCATTGCTCACCATCCGAATAGGAAGTATATCAGGAAGTTTTTCCGACTTCCCCTGTAGGACGTCGCACAGCCCAGCCCGCCGGATGACCGCGGTCCTCCAAACCAGAATCCCGGGCAGAATCGACAGTACATAAAAGGGCATGGACGCCTCGACAATCTGCAATTGTCGATACAGCTCTTCTTGGGAGGACTCTTCCATCTCAGCACCACCTCAGACTCAGAGTAAAACTTCCGCTTCTCGTCATCTTATGAGGTGGAATGGAGATCCGTGCGGCTATCCTCACGCCCTGAACTGGTTCCACGTTCGGCGGCTATCTTTCTGTTCAGGCCCCAAACCACTGATTCAGTACCCGGGCCACGCCATCCTCCACATTTTTTGGGGCCACCAGGTCGGCCGCCGCCCGCACCTCTTGGGCAGCGTTAGCCATGGCTACCCCGGCCCCGGCCCATTGCAGCATCGTCAGGTCGTTGGTACCGTCGCCGAACGCCGCGGCCTCCCTCGCATCGACGGATAAGGCCCGGCAAAGAGCCAGCATGGCATGCCCTTTGGTTGCCCGGGTATCGTTGAGTTCCAAATTTTCCGGCATGGAGGTCGAGCTCACCACTTCCGGAAACGCAACGGTCAGCTGCCGCTGAATCTCCTGCCGCAGCGTGAGGTCAGGAAAATAAAACTGGATTTTCTGCACGGAATCGCCGCCCGCCCGAACCGCGGCCCGAAAATCCTCCGGAACCATTCGGCTGCGGCGTACCAGCTCCCTGGACGGGATGTCATGAATATAGTAGTCCAGCCGATCGTAATAGCGCCGATCCATCAGTCCCATGTCGTTTTGATAGCAGTCTACCGTGGCTTCCACATGCTTCATCCAGTCAAAAATCCGCTCCGCCGTGGCAAGGGGAATCTCCGCCCGGTAAAGGACTTTGTCTTCCTTTCGGTCGTATACCTTGGCGCCGTTCATCAAAATGAAATAGCGCAGAAAGGGCAAATTTCGCAACTCCAGGGGTACGCCGCCCAAAAAGCGTCCGGTGGCCACCACCACCTCCGCTCCATGGGCGGCAGCGCGCTCCAGGGCGGCGCGGTTGGCGGGAGAGACCTGTTTGGCGTCATCCAGCAAAGTTCCGTCCAGATCGGTCAAAATCAGCTTTGGTTTCATGTTCTCTCCATTTATAATCTGGCCCCGCCAAACTCGGCCAGCTTTAGGTCCTTATTCCGGTCCTGTACCCACTGGATGGACCACTGCGAGGCAAAGAGCAGCAGCTGATTTCCCTTGTAATCCTCCACCAGCTTGACGTCGTTGGGCAGCAGCAGATCCTCCTCCTTATAGACGAAGGGGTCGTCCTCCTCCCGGACGATCCACCTCAGGTACTCGAAGGGCAGCCCCTCTTTGTACAGCTCCACATTGTACTCGCTGCGCAGCCGATACTCCAGCACGTCGAACTGCAGGGTGCCGACCACGCCCACAATGACCTCCTCCATACCGGTGTAGGGGGTCTTAAAGATCTGAATGGCGCCCTCCTGGGCGATCTGCTCCACCCCCTTCAAAAACTGCTTGCGCTTCATGGTGTCCACAGAGCGAATTCGCTCAAAGTGCTCGGGGGCAAAGGTGGGGATGGGGTCAAACTGGAATTTCTTCCCCGGGACGCACAGGGTGTCGCCGATGGAGAAGATCCCCGGGTCAAAGACGCCGATGATGTCTCCCGCATAGGCCTCCTCGATGATCTCCCGCTCGGCAGCCATCAGCTGCTGGGGCCGGGACAGGCGGATTTTTTTGCCGCCCTGCACGTGGTAGACCTCTTTCTCCGCATCAAACCGTCCCGACACCACCCGCATAAAGGCAATGCGGTCCCGGTGGGCCTTGTTCATGTTGGCCTGAATTTTAAAGACAAAGGCGGAAAAGTCATCGTCAAAGGAATCCACGAACTCCTCCCCCGCCGTTCGGGGCAGCGGGGCGGTGGTCATGTGCAAAAACGCCTCCAAAAACGGTTCCACACCGAAGTTGGTGAGCGCGGAGCCGAAGAACACGGGGGACAGCGTTCCGTGGCGCACCCGCTCCATGTCAAAGTCACAGGAGGCCCCGTCCAGCAGCTCCACTTCGTCGGCCAACCGGTCCCGGCGGGCCTGCCCGATGAGGTCAGTCAGCGCGGGGTCGTCCAGCTCGATCTCAGTCGCGGTGGCGGCTCTGGCGTTTGTGTT